>JAHFKT010000006.1 GCA_023245235.1 Candidatus Yanofskyibacteriota bacterium | reverse complement strand
TTGGAGCTTGGTCTCTATCTCCTGCAACTCCTGATAACCCATGATGGTTTTACCCGGCGTGAAAGCGGAGTCCATAATATCCAAATGTACCCGTTCGGTATAGGGTTCGATCTTCTTCACCATCTCGACGAATTTTTCTTTAGTTTCAGCCAGTATGGCCGGGATGATCTCTACCATTGATCTGTTTTAATCTTGGGAAATATGGGACATCGCATACTGCATGTCGCCGCCGACCTTCTTGCGCGGATTAAAGATATCTTGCGGATCGAATATCTGCTTGGTCTTCTTGAACAGGGCGCAGATCGGCGCTCCGTACATCTTCTCAAGATAGGGCGTCCTGATAAGCCCGTCATTATGTTCGGCGGTGATCGAACCATGAAGACCGATGACTAAATCGTAAACCTTTTCGGAGAGTTCCGGAATAGCTTCCCGGTTCGCTTTGTTATGAAAGTCCATAAGCGGGATAATATGGAAATTGGCATCGCCCGCATGCCCGGCAATAGTGTATGTCAGGCCCTTATACTGTCCCACCAGCTCATTGAGCTTCGGCAGAAATTGCGGAAGCTGATCAACGTGGACGATGACATCGTCGATGAATGGCGCCGTATGCTTGGTGCCGACATGTTTCCGAAGCAGAGAAAAGCTTTCACGGCGGATGACCCAGTATTTTTCGGCTTCAGCGGCGGTATGGGTGATGTGGGTCTTGGCCCGGAATTGCGAACGTACCGCGGTCTGGGCTTCATTCAGAATGCGGTCAATGTCCGCCTCCGTATCTCCGGTGAATTCGGCGATGAGCACGAGCTTCGGCAAACCGCCGGTCAGCATCATCCATGCTTCCGGTATGAATTTGAAGAATAATGAGATCGCATTGCCTTTCATCTTCTTGAGGAGATCCGGAAAGAACCTGATGGCCAGTTTCAGCGTCTGGTCATCATATGACTCGAAACTTTCCGGTTTATATTTCATGACCGCAGTGACCAGGTCGCCAAGGGGCCCCAAGTCATTCAGGAATATGACGAGCAGTTTGGAATATTTTTTCGGCCGTATCAGATCGAGCTTGATCTTTGTCACCAAGCCCAATGTACCCTGCGAACCGACCAATAACTTCGTCAGGTCAAATGTCTGCCGGTCCCATACGTTCCAGAGATAATATCCGGCTGAGTTCTTGGAAACATCGGGTTTAGCCGCTTGAATGGCATCGTAATTATTTTCGAGCAGCTCAAGCATCTGCCGGTATACCTGGCCCTCGAACGTCTGTCGGGATTTCTTCTCTTCAAGCTGTTGGAGTGTCAACGCATGAAAAATGTATTCATTCCCGTCAGAGAGAACGACACTCAACTCTTTCACGAATTTTTCCGTCTTGCCGTACCTGAGGGATTTTTCGCCGCCGGAATTATTGGATACGATGCCGCCCATCGCGCATATGTCCCGAGAGGCCGGATATGACGGCAGAAGGAAACCCTTGGCCAGCGTGGCCTTTTCAAAGTCCCGGTAATAGACGCCGGGTTCGGTGACGGCGTAGCCGTCACCGACCTCAAGAATATGGTTAAAATATTTCGTAAAATCGAGGATGACCGAATCATTGAGCGGACCTCCCGACATGTCAGTGCCGGCCGAGCGGGCGGTCAGCGACAGTTCCGGCCGGCCCGATTTTTGGCCGGTAACCCAGGAAACAAGCTTTTTAACATCCTCGGACCCTTTCGGATACACGACGACCTGCGGCTTAACGACAAAAACGCTCGCGTCACGGCTGTAGCGAGCCAGGTCCGGTTCAGCGGATGTCACATCGCCGCTGATGATATTTTTTATCTCGTCTGAAAGCATAGGGTCTAAGTCAATAATACTTTCCAATCGCGATATAGCCAAATTTCCAATAAGTCAAAGAATGAGGACGAGGCATACTTACTAGTATGTTGAGGACAAATGATGATGGATTATTGAAATTTGGCATATCCCAAAGGGTTCTCGTTATTTTAAAATAATACTTCGTTACTCCTCGTCGACAGGCCAACCGGCATGCCTCCTCGTCGTGCCTCGCATTATTCCAAAATACCAGAGAACGCGGTGAGGAAGTATTATTGACTTAGACCCTAGAATTCGTCTTCGATATCCTGGATCTGATGGATGCGGCGCTTGTAGCGATCCTCTGCGCCGAACTCCGTATCGAGGAATATCTTTACAATCTCTTTGGCCTGTTCTTCGGTGGTATACTCGGCCGCCAGGGCCAGGACATTGATGTCGTCATCGTGGCGCGCTGATTTGATCTGGTCTTTATTGATGGCAAGGCCGGAGCGGACGCCGGGAACCTTGTTGGCGACCTCGTCAACGCCGACACCCGCACCGCAGATGACGATGCCCCGATCTTCCGGATGCAGGATGTGCTCGGCGACTTTTTTAGCGAACTCCGGAAAATCATCGGCGGGGTCATGTTCAAAGGCGCCCATATCCTCATAGTCATACCCGAGCTCGTCAAAAAGATCCTTGAGCTTTTCCTTGAGTTCGAATCCGCGATGGTCGGCGCCGATATAGATCATAGTGTGTTTAAGTACTGGACTGCGGATAAGGCGGCGATACAGCCCTGGCCGGCAGCGATTACAATTTGTTTAAAGGGTACGGTGGTCACGTCGCCGGCGGCAAATAGCCCCGCGACATTTGTTGCACAGTTGGCATCCACGATGATCTCTCCGAATTTGCTTTTGGCGAGTTCTGGGCCAACCAGGTCTGAGTTGGGAATCATGCCGGCGTGAATGAATACGCCGTCTGTTTTTAATTCCTGGGTTTTGCCGTCTTTGTCGGTATAGTGAATCGCGGTCACGAACTGTTCGCCAAGGATCTCTGTCGTCATCGCGCCGTATATGATCCGGACGTTCTTTTTGGCGGAAAGGTTATCGATGAGGATCTTTTCTCCTTTGAACATCGGGTTTTTATTGACGACATAGACTTGAGACGCGATATCGGAGAGCATCAGGCCGGCCTCAAGAGCCGAGTTGCCGCCGCCGATGACCGTCGTCGCCTTGCCCTGGAACAACGGACCGTCGCAGGTGGTGCAATAGGTCACGCCCTTATTCCGGAACTCCTTCTCTCCAGGCACATTCAAAAGTCTTGGATGGACTCCCGTAGCCACAATGACCGATTTAGCGACATAATCGCACTTATGGACCTCGGGAGATTCTTTTAATTTATCGGCGGCCATGGTTTCTCCGTCCTGATTGACGGAGATGCAGAACATGCCGTCAGGCTGTTTTGATACCGAAGAGACTGACACGCCCTCCTCGGGCGTAACATGATACGAGGCCAGGTGAGCCTTGAACTGGTCCGCCAGGGTCAGGCCATCGGTATGGACAACGCCGGGCCAGTTCTCGATCTCTCCCGACGTGGCCACCTCACCGCCGAATTCCTTCGTGATTATCTTGAAGTTCAGTCCCCGGCGAGCCGCATAGACGCCGGCAGTGGCCGCGGCGGCGGAACCGCCGATTATAATAAGGTCGAACATTAATTACGTAGATAATTTGTTAGAACCTATTTCAATAATACTCCCTGCCGCGATATGAGCCAATTTCGTCTGGGGCAAGAAACGAGTCCGAAAGCGTATCTTTGGATACTCTGAGGACAAGTGACAATGCATCAGGCGAAATTGGCCATATCCCGAAGGGTTCTCGCTATGTTCCCGCTCCGCTTCGTTGCTCCTCGTCGGAGTACCAACCGGTACTCCTCGCTCGTCGCGCCTTGCGGAGCGGGAACACTTCAGAGAACGCGGCTCGGGATTATTATTGAGATAGGTTCCGAATTAGTATATCATACCCCGATATGGCTACAAAATTACAAATCAGCATTGTACTCCCGGCTCACAATGAAGCCGAGAATCTGCCTGCATTGGTAAAAGATATAACCGGATATATGCATGAGCTCGGTTGGGACTACGAGATCATAGCAGTTGACGACGGTTCAACAGATAGCACGAAAGAAGTAATAGAGAGGCTTCGATCCGGCGACAACCGCATAAAAGGGGTCTACCATCCGAAAAACCGGGGTTATGGAGCCGCAGTAAGAAGCGGGTTTTCAGCGGCCGAAAAAGAATGGGTATTTTTTACGGACTCTGACCGCCAATTTGACATAAAAGAGATCTCAAAACTGGCCGAATACAGCGACAGCGCCGACCTGGTCATCGGATACCGGAAGAATCGCCGGGATAATTTTATGAGAAAATTAAATGCCGGTATTTTTAATTTAGCGGTTAATATATTGTTCGGCTTATGGGTGCGGGACATAGATTGTGCTTTTAAGCTGATCCGGAAAGAGGTGGTACAGAAGGCCCGCCTTGAATCGAACGGCGCACTGATCAATACCGAACTGCTGGTACGGGCAAAAAAATTCGGCTACAAGATAAAACAAGTGCCGGTTTCCCACTATCCGCGCCTGAAAGGAGAACAGAGCGGAGCAAATATAAAAGTGATCTTAAGGGCGGTAAAAGAGATACTGCTCTTCCGGCTCACCGGCCGGACTGTTTCCGGTCCCACAGAGTTCCCTTAATCGCCACGCTACGCGGGCGAGGGAACCCACTCCGAGACAAGAGAATCTGCGTTGAAGCTTTACCTGGCGCCCTCATTTTGCCAGACCGACCTCGTATCGTATATCCGGTAGCTGCTGTCCCGGAAGGCCACGGGGAAATTACCCCTGAAATAATTTTCGTTGGCATCAAGATCATGGATCTCGGCCGGCCCTATCGCCACATAGCTGATCCGGTATTTTTGAAGCAGGTCTTCCGTACCGCTCAGGCCGAGGAACATTTTTCTCATATCCATTTCTCTGGAATGATAATCGAAGCCGTAGTTCCAAAGCCAGGCCGTGTAGCCCATTAAGATCGGGCGCAATCCCCACATCATCACGAAATGATTGTGCGCCGGAGCCGTCAGGAAAATATCCAGCGGTCCGGTTTTCTCCCTTATCTCCAGCCCCAATTTTATATCCTCGGTACCGGTCATCAGGTAATCATGCTGATCCACCTGGATGAGCCTGGAGAGCTCTATTACGCCCATAAAAATAAGGGTAATAAACAATAAGACGGCGGCGGATCTGAACAACAGTCCCCTCTTGGACCAGATATGCACCAGGGCCAGGGATGCAGGTGCGGATAGTATGAGATAAACCCACCAGAAAATTTTTGAGTTATCCCACGCTATGGGCTGCAGGTAGAACAGATTGCCCACGGCAAAAAGCATGAACGCCCCGAAGTATACCGCCCATCGGGACCGGTCGATATTCTTCCGGAAATAATACAGGCTCCCAAGGGCCAGCGGCAGCATGATGCCCCAGATCAGGATCCACATCCTCAACCAATCAAAAAGGTCACCGTTCGCCGTGTAGCCGGGATGCCACTGGACGAAAGATGCGCTCTCTATGCCGCCGTATATGAAGGTCAGGTACAGCACTGAAGAGATAGTCCCTGCGACCAGCACATAGGGCCAGAGAGTCCTCCATTTTTTCAGATTAAACAAACACAGCGAACCGGTTATGGCTATCAGGGCCATGAAGCTGTGGGGGTGAGTTACGGGCAATATCCCGGCCAAAACGCCGGACATTATCAATATCTTGGTTTTAATACCCGGGGCCAAATCTTTGTCTTTAAGAATGACATAGAGAACGCCGACGATAGACCAGGCTCCCATAGTTACCCCGGCAAGGAAGGCGCGCTGGGGAACCAAAAGTCCGACCGCCATATTGCTGGCACCCCATTGATAGTTCTCAAAACGTCCGTAATCTCTCAATGGATAGAGAAGAGAAGACAGCGACGGATGAAGGATAAGGTCGTTCAGGAAAGAAATAAATCCGAGCCCGGCCGAAAGAAAGAAAATGAAAACAGCCGTAAGCGCGGCCTTCCTTGAACTCGTGAGAAGATAAAATAGAAAGTAAAGCCCGGTCAGTAAGCTCAGGGTAAGGATTATTGAGGGTAGGGCGAACGACTGCTCCAGAGATATGCCTGCCCGCATTAACATGCCCGATACCAGATCCGCTAAGAACGGGTACGTAAACTTACCCCCGGCATACAAAGGGTGATACGAAAACCAATAGCGGATGCTCTTGAAAGCAAAAATATTGGCGATGGAGATGTGTAATGCCCAGTCGCTCCAAATATTCCCGTGACCCGCGTACAGACCATCCGCTTTCATATCCAGCATCCTCCAGAAGACTATTGAAAAATAAGAACCCAGCGTTACAATGAGAAAGAGAATGTATCTGAAATGATTTTCGACCGACCGCCAAAGTAATTTCAACATGAGAGAGGTCTGGCTGCGGTTATCCGGCTTTTATTGATATATTACACTTATTGTGAATAAAAAACGCTCTATTGTCATAATCTTGACCTTGAGCCTCTTGGTTCATTTTCTTTATTTCGGCCTCCCCAACCAGGTCGTTTTTGACGAAGTATGGTATGGAAGACACGTCAATGACTACATCAACGGAACATTTCATTTCGACGGCCATCCGCCGCTTGGAAGAATGACGGTGGCCGGATTCGCTAAGATTTTTAATTATAAACCTTCGTCAGGCTTTCTCAATATCGGAGAAAAATTTCCGGACAAGCAATATATGATCCTGAGGTTCCTGCCCAGCCTGGCGGGGGCCCTGTTACCGGTAGTCATATTTCTGATAATGCAGGAGCTCGGCATCAGCTTACTGGCTTCGCTTGCCGGCAGTCTTATGATCGTCTTTGACAATGCGCTCCTTGTCCAGTCACGCTTTCTGCTCATGGATGCCTTTTTGCTCTTATACGGCTTCACTTCGTTACTATTCTATTTTCGTTACCGGAACCGGGGAGGCAAACTCAACTTATTGCTGACCGGTACATTTGCCGGCCTTGCCTTCTCGGTAAAGTGGGTCGGACTTTCCTATGTCGGGCTTCCTGTTGTACTTGAGGGCCTGGGCCTGCTGGGTCAAGTAAAAAATGGGGGGCTTTTCTCCATCAACTGGCGAAAATTCCTGTTTACTTTTACGGCGCTGGTCGCCATCCCGCTGGCTATATACTTTTGCATCATAACCGCCTATTCGTCCCTGCTGTATAAATCAGGCACCGGAGATGCGTTTATGAGCCCAGGATATCAGAAAACTTTGCAGGGAAACCAATACCAAGGGCGGCAGGACATAGAAACACCTAATGTCTTTGAAAAATTCTATGAGCTGAATGTCCGGATGTATCAGGTCAACCAGACCCTGACCGCAACCCATTCTTACAGCTCGCGGTGGTACACGTGGCCATTCATGATCCGGCCGGTCTATTACTGGCTCAGCACTTCCGACTCAAGTCCGACCGAACAAAAAATATACCTCCTGGGCAACCCGGTCATCTGGTGGGGCTCGACCATAGCTATCGCATACGCCCTCTTGTTCGCAGTGAAGAGTCTGTGGCAAAAAGTAAGAAATCTCCGCTCATCCCTGCCCACGGCCGCTAAGACTACCTGTATATTATTGACGGGCTACTTCCTTAATCTGTTGCCCTATATCGGGATCAAGAGGATCATGTTCCTCTATCACTACCTGGCGGCGCTGATATTCGCCGTCATCATATTCACCTATCTTGTCGACCGGACCAAGAACCGCCGTAAAATACTCATAACGGTTATCGCTGCGGCCATAGTATTGTTCATCTACTTCGCACCGCTTTCGTACGGCCTGCCCCTTGAGGCCGGCTCTTTCACGAACCGCATGTGGCTTACGTCCTGGCAATAACCTCGTTCTGAAAAAAAAAGACCCCGCACAAGAGGTGCTCGCGGGTCGGAGAAGTTTCTAGCGTGCTTTAGCCGCTAAGAATCTCTGTGCGAGGCCTTTTTGTGTCGGGGTTAATCGACTCGACTACCGGTTACTGACCACTACTTTGAGTGCTGCGCGCTTGGGCCGCTGCGGCAGTGCCGGCTGAAGCCCTGGTTCCGGCTCGGGTCTCAAGTTGCTGAGGACCTCCATCGGCACCGTGATCGGCGCCAGCACGGCCCGCACCTCCAGGATCAGGAAGAGCAGAGCCGCCGCGGCCAGGACCACTCCCAATGCGAACAGCGGGTGCTGAATGTCGGATTCGATCATCACGGTCACGCCGGCCCCCGCGATGACCGCGGCGGCCGTGATCGAGTTAGCCACGTCCCGCAGGGTCCGTTTCCGGTCCTTGTCCGGGTCTGTGAAGTTCATAATTGTACTCCCGCGCATCAGCGCGTTATGGGTTGTATGAATCGCGCCTTCCGCGTGTCGGTCGAAAGAACGGCGACAGCGCCGTGAGCGACGACCATTACCACGGGCATCAGGAGCGACACGAGACGCCAATCGGGATTGAGCGTCACGTTCATTGTCGTGATCATGTACGCGACCGTCCAGATCACCCTTGACCGCGGCACTTCCACGAACGGATCGCGGATGACGCCTTCCAGCGTCGGTATAAATGAGATGACGAACGCCACCAAGACGATCATGTTGGCGCTGGTCGCATTACGGAACCGGTAGTAGACCACTGTCGCAACGATCCCGAGGATGAACATTGCCCAATGTTCCCAGCGCTTATGCCAAGAGAACTTGCCCATGGCCAAGGCGAAAAGGAATGTGAGCATGCATCCGATGGAACCCATGAAGAACTGAAGCGTCGCCGCCGGATCCCCGCTCATCACCCGATAAGTGAGCGCGTTGATCGTGGCAAGAAAAGCCCAGATGCTCCACGATGCGATGTTGGGAGTGGACTGCCCCAGCTTCGTGTGCCGGCTGTAGAGATAGTAGCCGAGGCCGTGCAGGACGGCCGCTACGATTCCGAGAGCGAGCCTGACCTGATCCACGGCATGCCTCCTTGTAAAAGAAGAGTTCTAACGTTCATATTATACCATATTTTTAAGCTGTTTGTCAAAACCAAAAGCCGGCCTGTTCGGCCGGCTTTTGGTTGTTTTTAGTCCAGTTTATATTGCCTGGCCCGGGCGTAGAGTTCATTGATCTTGTCCCAGTTGAGATTATCGTAGAATGCCTTGATGTACGCGGCCCGGTCGGAACCGGTATCGATAAAATAGGAATGTTCGTAGACATCCATGGCGATGATGGGAACGGCGCCCCAGATGCCGCCGTGATTCTGAGCATCACAGGTGAATATCCGCAGGTCCTGCTCGTGCATATCCCAGGCCAGAATAGCCCAGCCGCGCGCAGCCATGCCGCAGGCCGAGAAGTACACCTTAAACCCGTCGACCGATCCGTACTTTTTTGCCACCGCATCGGCCACTTCACCCTTGGGTATGCCGTCGCCGCCCAGGATGGCAAAATAGTTCTCATGCAGATAGACGCCGTTATTGGCAAAACTCTCACCGAGCTTCAAACCGCGCAGCTCGCTATAGATCTGATTTCCCTCCGCCTTACCGCTCTCGACGATCGGCTTAAGCTTTTCTTTGATCTCGTTGGATTTATTGACATACCCGGCATAGAGCTTTCCGTGGTGGATCTCCACGGTCTTCTGCGAGATGCCCTTCAATGAACCGGTGTCGTATGGTAATGGTTTTTGTTCTTTTTTTGGCATGATACTCTGGTTAACTTTTGATATTCAAGTATTGATTGATCTTATCGCGGTCGAAGCCGAGGATCATCTTGCCGTCGATAAATATGACCGGCACTCCGAACTGGCCGGATTTTTGGACGAGTTCCTTCTGCTTGGCCATGTCACCGGTAACATTGATCTCGGTGTATTCGATGGCCTTGGATTTGAAATACTCCTTGGCCATATGGCACCAATGACAGGTGTTGGTGGTGTAGATGGTTACATTGCTCATGTTCCGAGTATAGCACATCGGTCAAACCGGCGACCAGTGAATAATTGCCTCGAGGGCGGTTTTAGGGTAGAATATGGCATAACGGACTTTGACAATGAAGTTCATCCTGTTGATGGTGATGCTTCTTGGGCCCCTGCCCCCTCCAAGTACGGATGTGATCGTTCAGAACATGATCCGGCAGTTCAAGGCCGATGAGCAGGCCAAGAGGAAGGGCCTTGTCTATTATCGGACAAAGGTCGAAGAAGACCGCAACTACGAACAAAACGACACGGTCCTGAATACCAGAACCGAGATCATCCGCATCGAAAACGGCGCCGAATTGCTCGTAGAGCACAACGGCGTAGCCGTCGACCCGCCGACCAAACCGTCCGGCCGGTCCTACGACATTAACGCGGACATTTTCACACAATTCAGCTTCAGCAGCGTTGCCGGCAGGGCCACCATCAACGGCCATGAATGCTACGTGATGCCATTCGCCCCCAAGAATCCGCGAACAGCCTGGACGGGCGTTCCGACCATCATCGCGAGCCATCTGGCCGGGACCATTTATGTCGACGTCGAGAACTTCCGTGTCCGGGAGCTCAATGCCGCCGCAACCACCGATTTCGGGGTTTGGGCCTTCGGACATGTCAACACGTTCAAGCTCGATGTCATCCAGGATGACCGGCTCGGATTCTTCGTGCCGATCTCGATCATCGTGGAAGACCAGTACAGTATTGCCGGGCATAATTCGCCCTACGAGAAACATATGGTGAACTATTCCCGATTCGAACGCACCGACCGCAAATAGCGGTCGCTTTTATTTCTTCAGTAAATCGGGTAAAATTGCCTGCGATGTTCAGTATTATAAAAAGGGATAAGAAGACAAAAGCCCGGTTGGGCATCTTGAGCACGCGCCATGGCGATATCCGCACTCCCTCGTATGTGATGGTCGCGACCCATGCCCGGATCAAGGGCATCGGACCGGCTGACATTTCAAAAACAAAAACTCAGGCCGTCATTGCCAACACGTACCACCTATGGGACCGCATCCTGAAAGACCGGACAAAAAATAAGAACTGGGTACATGAACAACTCGGCCGAAAGATGCCGGTCATGACCGATAGCGGAGGTTTTCAGGTGTTCTCGCTCGGATTCGGCCATGAGAATAAGGTTGGAAAGATCCTGAGCGATAATGCAAGGAAGATAAGAAATATCAGACGGAAAAATATCAGGATAACTGAGAAAGGAGTTTATTTTACCCTGGACGGCCGGAAAAGATTTTTGGGACCGGAACTGTCCATCAGGCTCCAGGAGAAGATCGGTGCGGATATGATATTCGCTTTTGATGAATGCACCTCGCCACTGGACAACCTCGCCTATAATAAAAAAGCGATGGCAAGAACCCATCGGTGGGCCCGGACGTGCCTAGCGGCCCGTAAGCGAACGGACCAGCTCATGTTCGGTATTGTTCAGGGCGGTACTTACCGGTCTCTGCGCATCCAAAGCGCCCGGTTCATCGGCTCATTAGCGTTCGAAGGTATCGGCATCGGCGGTTCATTCGGGAAAGATGAGATGGTAAAAACACTCGGCTGGGTCATCCCCCACCTGCCCGAAGAGAAGCCGCGGCACCTGCTCGGTATCGGCCGGGTCGAAGATGTCTTTCATGCCGTAGAGAATGGCATCGACCTCTTTGACTGCGTTATTCCGACCCGGGAGGCACGCCACGGCCGATTGTGGACAAAGACCGGACCGATCGATATCAGGAAGGGAAAGTACGGGAATGATAACCATGTCATCGAGAAGGGGTGCGGCTGTCCGGTCTGCTCGAAACGGACAGCGCGCGGGTATATCCGCGCGCTGTTTAAGGATTCGGCGACAAAACGATTAGCCGGCCAGCGTCTGGCCACTCTGCATAACATCTGGTTCTTCAATAATCTTCTTGAGGAGATACGAGCCGCGCTTTCGCGCGGCTCGTATACTGCCTACAAACACAAATTCTTCAAAAAGTTCAAACGGAGGTAGTCTCGCCTTCCGGAATACGGCGGCGGGGATGATAGCGCTCTGCAAATACGTAAATATAAAAGATATCGAGAATTCCAAGCGTATTGATAAGCAATAACGCAATGAACCAGCCTTTATGGCCCATCCGGGCCGCTTTCCACAAAGCCATACCCTTCCATATAAGCGACCAGACCAGCAAAACGGCGATCACAAGCGCCGCCAGGACTCCGAAGATTCCGCCCACCAACCCGGATAGTACCGGCCAACCGTATCCATAATTAGGCATAGATTATTTTGATCTTATTTGTTTCAGGACCTGGATGTCCTCTTTTACTCTATCATGTTCCGTCTCCAAGATAAAATCAAGGTTAAAGTGCTCCATCAGGTGTTCAAAACCCTCCCGGCCTATTTTACCCATGCCGATATGCTCATGCCTGTCACGGCGCATGCCAAGATCTACCTTGGAATCATTGGCGTGGATAAGCTTGATGGTCCCCTTCCCGACCGTATCTGAGATTATCTTCATCGTAGATATCATGCCCGCCGCCGTTTTAATATCATATCCCGATGCGAACATATGCGCCGAATCAATGCATACACCCGTTTCGGTCCCGCTTCTATCCATGATGTAGGCCAGTTCTTCGAATGTATCGCCGATGATGTTTCCAGCCCCAGCCGAGATCTCAAGAAGCAGCTCGGTAGTTCCCTTATAGCCTTTTAGGATCTGCCTGACCGCATCAGCCACCATATCAAGCGAACTGTTCCTGGTGTTGCCTTTTGAGCTTCCCAGGTGGGTCATGATGTACCGTGCACCAATGAGAGTGCCCCGCTCCAGCTCTTCCCGCACGATCCTGATGGACGCCTCCCGGATCGAATTGTTTGCCGCGGCAAAATTGATATAGAAGGGCGTGTGGATGTAACAGGCGCCCTGGTTATTGGTCCGCATCTCGCTTTTAAATTGAGCGACGACTTCCGGGGTCAGTTCCGGCGCCTTTCCGCCGCGCGGTGAACGTGTAAATATTTGAAAGACCTCGCAGCCTAATTCCTTGGCTCTGGCCGGAGCATTGAATATCCCGCCGGCTATGGAAACATGGCAGCCGATCTTTTTCATATTTCGTTCAGTATTTGATAGATTTTAGTTCTTCGAGAATATCGTTCGGGATCGGGATTGCTTCACGAACCTTACTGACGCCCGGATATCGCCATGCGGTGATGATCACTTTTTTCGGGCCGATCAACTTCGGATCTTTCGCTGATCTCTTTTTCGTCGCGTACATGACCCAGACCTCGGACGGCCGCTGCATAGTGCCGGCCGGCTGCATGACGGCAATCGTGTCAGGCGCAATGCCCTTCTCGCTCCGTTTGGGATTCCTCATTACCCGTTTTACCCGGTCAGCAGACAGGCCGTAGTATGCCATCTTGCCTATGACGTGGTTGGTCCAATGATACTTGGCATCGTTTTTGGGAATATTAAGCTTCATCGGATTCTATTAAAGCAAAAAGCACTGGGATTTCCAATGCTCTAATTCGGCTGACCCCAGCAGGATTCACAGCGGGCTTCATAAAACTCCTCGGCGCCGACCTGGATCTGTTCAGAGGATGAACCGCCGGTTTTCTGGGTAAAGCGGGCGTCTTGACCGCAAACGAAACAGCTTGCGGTAAATTTGTCGATGTCGTCCGCATATGCCAAAAGATCGGGCATCGGACCGAATGGCCTGCGCCAGGCATCCAGGTCCAATCCGGCGACAAAGATCTCGTAGCCGACGCTTCTGTATTCGATCAGCACGGCTCCAAGCCATGGACCGAAGAACTGGGCCTCATCGATACCGATGACATCGGGTTTCTCGCGCTTTACCATTTCCACGAACTCCGTATCGCTTGATACCGATCGTGCCGGCATCGAGTCACACGGTTCGAATCTCTGGAGACCCTTCTTTTTGGCGACGATACCATCGGGAACTCCGAACCGGTTATCGAGCGCCGGCTTGATAATAAGAACTTTTTTGTGTGCCCGCTGCTTGGTCTCAAGTCTGGCCATCAGGGCCTTCGATTTGCCCGAAAACATAGGACCGGTAAATACGGTAATGGAGCCTCTGGCTTCCCCCATATCATGAAGAGTGCAGGAGGTATTATATCCCGCCACCATTGAAATCAAAACCCCAGCTGTTGACAGCTGGGGTTTTGATTTTGAGGTTGCTTATTCTCCGTGGCTCGAATAGGTTCGAGGACCGCGGTTGAAGCCTCCACCACCACCACCGGGTCGGCGCGGGGGTCGTTCCGTCATGGGACGAGCCTCGTTGACGGTCAACGTGCGACCATCAAGCTCTTTGCCATTCCACATTTCTATGGCGGCAGCGGCACCTTCATCGGTAGTCATTTCCACGAAGCCGAATCCGCGTGAGCGGCCGGTCATTTTGTCTTTCATGACCAGTGCTGACGTGACTTCTCCGGCTTTGGAAAACGCTTCCTGCATACCTTCGTCGGTCGTGTCAAAAGACAGGTTTCCGACATACAATCGTTTTGCCATTTTGTTGATCCATAATGCGTTGTGAGCCTCAATAAATATTGCTGCTCTCTTCGCTTACGGACAAAATTTACTAGTAGGGCGACCTCTCGTCGAGTTCCTACCAGCAACTTACGTAGCCGGGGAATCATAACCGAGAACCTACAATATCTCTATACTATCAAAAAATAGGGGTAAATGCAAGTGGGCTTACTGGACGATGACAACGCCCTGGTTCCTCGCCCGGAGATGGTTATGGTAGCCCCAAGTGCCGATTTTATCGAATGTGAATGACCACGAAGTGCCCGGACCATAGCCCATGCATGCATCGAACGTACTGCTGATGCATCCGCCGGGTTCCGGATATCCATTATGGACGGGGTGCGGATTGGAAGCTGTCCACATGAGCTGGCTGCTTTCATTCTTCCAAGTAACCGTACCGCCGACCGGGATCGTGACTGAAGAGGGCGTATAGCCGTTGTCGGAGTAGGTCACGGTTACGACTTTAGATGACGGACTTGCCGATGGCTTTATTGTATCGGAAGCACTTCCCGGGCTCACAGCGGGACTTTCGGTCGGGGCGGGAGTTGTATTCGATGTGTATTCCGGAGCACTACCGCGGAACATGACAAATGCCCCGACTGCGACAATCACCAATACTCCGATAAGAACAAGTTTCTTCATGGATTATTTTTTTAACGCGGAATCGATCGCCGCTTTCAGGTCACTGTACGGCACCGCTCCGCTGACCAAGATGCCGTTCACAAATGATGCGGGCGTACCGGTTACGCCGATAGTATTGCCGTATTGCGTCTCCGCCCCAATAGCAGCGGCGTATTTATCGGAGTCAAGACAACTATTGAATCTGGAAGTATCCAAACCAAGCGTCTGGGCGAATGATTTCAGCTTGGGTTTTGCAAAAGCTCCGGAACGCTCGGCACCCTGATGGCTATACAGATAATCATGGTAGGCCCAGAACTTGCCCTGCTCGTTGGCGCAGCGGGCCGCTTCGGCCGCCCATGTTGATTCGTCGCCCAAAAATGAGTAATCCTTCCACACGAACTTCACTTTGCCGGTATTAACATAGTCCTTCACGAGCGCCGGCTCGTTATCCTGGAAGTATCGCTGACAGTACGGACATTGAAAGTCACCGAATTCGACGACCGTGACCGGTGCCTTGGCATCGCCGAGCATCGGGCTGCCTTCGATATTTACGGCAACTTTCTGACCCGGAGCGGGGGCGTTGGCGATTAAGGCTTTGCCGGCCGTCAGGCGGTCGAACAGAATAGAACCGCTGATTATGAGCGCCGCCAGGATTATCGCTCCCGGCAAGATCAGTTTCGTCTTATCGAAACCGGGCGGTTGGCCTCCAACCGGAGAAGGTGGCGGGACCGGAGCATCGGCCATAATTACGATCGGTTCGCTATCGGAGAATTCTGTGAGCTGTGATTTCATAAGATATTGATTATAGCATCATAGCTTCCAAAATCAACGGCCCGGACGATTCTTTACCCGTTCGTACAGCTTTTGTTCCAGATAATCCATGTTTATCAGCAATTCTTCTTCCAGATCGATGCCCAACTCCTGGGCGATCATGATGATCGACCAGAGACAGTCCGCAAGTTCATGGCGGATCTTTTTTGAACCGTCGCGGTTCGGCCTCTTGAGATATGCCGCCGTCAGCTTGGTCAGATCGCCGACATCGCCGACCAACCCCTGGACATACGAATCCGCCGTCCAGACCGGTTTCCGCGACCGGCGATTAAACTCATCGTAGGCTTTTTTGATGGTTTTTGCTTTTCGCGTAAGTTGCTTGAGTTCCATTTTCGAAGAAGATCAATTAATGCCGGTGGCCGACTAATGCTTTTGATTTTTGAGTGATGGCCAGAATGCTCAATACGGCAATATAGGTGGAGATCACCTCGCCGGGTATGGCATAGGTTTTATGCAGAATGACCTTCGCCCCGATAATACCGAAGATCAGTATCGTCCAGCCGATAACGAACACTTCGCCCGGATGACGGCTCTCGTGGATATCATACCAGCGTTCGAACTCTTTGGCTCCCACAAAAAGGGTCAGCAGGGCCACATAGACGACAAGAATGGAGGGCAGGAGTTCGCCGAGGGCGTGGTCGTATATGAAATCGTATCCGATCGCGGCATAGCAAACCAGGCACCAGAAATTAGTCAGGTATCTCCAGAATCGGTCACTGATGACTGGCTTATTGGAATTCATTACATCTATTGTACCATCGCCGCAAGAAATCAAAAACTCCGCTTTCGGCGGAGTTGTCATTGCGCTTTTGATATCGCCACGACCTGGATACCCATATCGGCCAGCCGTTTGGCCAACCGACGGCTTCTTGTCTTTTGCCATCGCTCGTACGTGGCAAGAATATTACGCACGTCGGTGAGCGAAACCCGGGAGCTAACCTCTTCTATCGCATCGGCTAAA
Organism: Candidatus Yanofskyibacteriota bacterium; assembly: GCA_023245235.1. Classification (GTDB taxonomy): domain Bacteria; phylum Patescibacteriota; class Minisyncoccia; order 2-02-FULL-40-12; family GWA2-44-9; genus JAHFKT01. The sequence goes on along the minus strand of JAHFKT010000006.1, from coordinate 24,580 downwards.
GGCATGAACTTCTCGGCGAGTTCCCGGAACGTATCCCCAAGAGTGCCTTTGTCTTCGTCGCCTAAAACTTCATATGCCCGAACACCAATGTCAATGAAGTAATTGAGCGAGATCATCCGGCGGTTCAACGAGTTCGACCAGAAGCCGGTGATCAATAGCGCGTCATCGCCGGTTGTCCGCAAGAGTTGCAGCCGCTCCGGGCCGGTCTCACTATCCGCCCGGACAAGGCGTTCACCAAGCGGTTCCTCCAGAAACCTGCGGTTACCGATCGAAGATAATAGCGTCACGGTATAGAACATCACGGATTCGCTGAGAATGAGCCGGTGTTTCTGAACCGCCTCTTCAAGATGTTCTTTAAAGAACAAGGCGGGTGGGTCCCTGGATATGTCGGCCATTATAAAAGGTCCTGCGATGGATTGTAGGCGTTCCGAAAAATAATCGCAAGACTGAGTTCTATACTTGAATCCTAGAAAAGAAGTAGCTGCCGATAAGAAGAAAGGCCGCCGTCACGATGCCTAGAATACCGATATCCTGGACGAGGCCGAAATGGCTCGTATTGACCAATAACGCCCGGAATCCATCCACGCCGTACGAAAGCGGGTCGATACGGGCAATGATATCAATAGCGGCCGGGAGACCCTGGAGCGGAAACAATGCTCCGGAAAGAAAAAACATGGGCATGACCAGAAAATTAATGATGAGTTGAAATCCCTGCATATCTTCAAGGAGCGAAGCAACCGCTGTGCCAAGCGCAGTGAACAGCAGCGACACCAGAAGCATCATCAATATCGCACCCGGCACCATCCCCCAATGATACGGCCGGAAGCCGGCAATGACCGCGATAACAAAAACGATAATGCCTTGAAACGTAGCGACGGTAGCGCCGCCGAGCGTCCGACCGATCATGATATTGAACCGCGATACCGGTGCCACCAGGGTTTCTTTCAAAAATCCGAACTGACGGTCCCAGATGATCTCCATACCGGAGAAAATGGACGTAAAGATGATGCTCATCCCGATAATGCCGGGTGCAAGAAACTCAAGATAGTTGCCCTGGCCCGCCCGCTGGAATATCGGTCCGAACCCGTACCCAAGCGAGAGAAGGAATAGGATGGGCTGGCCTAAAGACCCGATGATACGGGAACGGGAACGGACATACCGCTTTAATTGTCTCAGCCAAAGAATATAGATAGTGCTCATAATATTATCGTCGGGTCCACATACGCCGGTGCTGGCGCATGGAGTCCAGCCCGCCGCCGCTTTCTTCGCGGATAGTCTTGCCGGTAAATGACAGGAATGCTTCTTCAAGTGTCTCTTTACCGGCTTGGGATTTCAATTCTTCAGGCGTGCCGGATGCGATGATCTTGCCATGGTCAATGATGGCGATTCGCTGAGCGATACGGTCGGCTTCTTCCATATAATGAGTAGTGAAAAATATCGTAATGCCCTCTTTCGTATTAAGCTCTTTAAGGTAGTTCCACATATGGTTCCTGGTCTGGGGATCCAGCCCAAGCGTCGGTTCGTCCAGGAACAGTATCTTCGGATGATGAAGCAGGCCACGGGCTATCTCAAGGCGGCGCTTCATACCGCCGGAGAACTGTTTTACCAGGTCATCCTTGCGGTCCCATAGTTCAACGAACTTCAGAAGCTGTTCTATCCGCTCGCGTCGAGTAGCCTTGGGAACGCTGTACAGGACCCCGTGGAACTCCATGTTCTCATATGCGGTCAGCTCATCGTCCAAGCTCGGATCCTGAAAGACAATGCCGAAGGAATGCCTGACCGCATCAGCTTCGCGGGCCGGATCGTGGTCATTGAGCCGTATCGAACCGCCGGTCGGATGAAGCAGTGTGGTCAGCATCTTTATGGTCGTTGACTTGCCCGCACCATTCGGCCCGAGAAACGCAAATATCTCTCCTCTTTGGACATCGAAAGAGACATCGTCAACAGCTATGAGTTCATTACCGAATTTTTTGATAAGATTTTTGACCTCAATGATATTCATAAAATGCGGCGACAGTCAGGCAGTCATACAAGTAGGAAATATACGTTCAATTATAACAGATGGAGGCGTCGGGTCAATGAAAAAGCCGGCCACAGAGGTTCCCGGGCCGGCTAAAGCACGGCCGAGAAACTACTCCGATCAGCCGGCATTCGGAATGTCATGAACGATGGTATCCAGGAGTGAGGCCAGCTTGGCCTGATTCTTCTTGGCCCGGGCGATGTTGTCCTCATGGGAATGGACCTCGGTGTCGTTGTTGGTCACAAATCCCAGCCCGAGAACCTTAACCCCGTACACGGCCGCTACGCAGGCTTCGGGAAGCATGCTCATACCGACTACGTCGGCGCCCAATCGTTTTAATATCCCCTTATCGTTCTTGCGGCCCTCAAAGAAAGGTCCGCGGACCATGGCGTGATTCATTTTGGGCCATGGTTGTAGATCGCTTGCCCCGCAGGCGTTGGCGGCAAGAACAACCAGATTCGGATCAAGCATGTCCTCAGGTGAGCAGAACTCGCCGGCCCACAAGGGCATGGCGGGCGCAAAGAGCGTGATAAAGCTCTCGACGATGGCGATGTCGCCGACCGCTACATGCTTGCGCAAACTGCCGACGGCACTGGTCACGATAAGATTCCGCACACCCATCCGGAGCAGCATCTCGGTTTGGAGGCGCACCATCAGCGGAATGTCGGGCGTGTGCCCTTCGTTCAGATGGACCCGGCCCTGAAGGGCGAGGACTTCTTTACCGGCGATGGTTCCGTAGACAACCTTCCGGGCGTGACCCTCGAGACTGCCGAGGGTTTGAAAGCCGCCGATCTCCCGGAAATCCAGTTCTTGCCGATTTTCGATATTGAGCGCGTCTCCCCAGCCGGTGCCGAGAACTAATCCGACGCCGGCATGGTCATACCCTTCCGGCAGACCGAATGCCTGTCTGATCTTCTGCGCCGCGGCTTCGGCTTCGTTTTGTCGCTGGATATTGCCCATAGTGTTAAGGGTGCGGCAATACGATACCACGGGATATCATTAAAATAAAGGCCGGCTGAAAGCCGGTCTCAACGCGGAAATAGTCGCATTCCGAGATTGATTTCAAAGCTGTAATAAAGAACGGTGAGTACGATAACGATCACGCCGTAAATAATCCTTCGTATCATGACCGATGGCCGCATTGTACCATACAGAACGCCCGAGCCAATTGACATCTTGCATATAACGGCGCACGATCGAAATATTAGATCCTTGAATAAAAATGCGGGTGCTCGTGAGGCTTGTCCTCGCGGTGAGCACCGCAATCATGCTCACCGGTTGTCATAAGACAATTCACGTACAAACAACGCCCGGACCTCCCTCAGAGGTGGCTATCCCGGACAACGTTACCATAAAAGCGCGGCCCAATATGACCATCGCACCGCCGGGACATACGGCCTATGTCAGACTCGAGGTACATGTTGACCGCAATGTTCTGAACCGGCACCTTCGTGTTGAAGTGCTGGATATGTCCGACGGTGGCCAAGGGTACGCCGTTCGCAGTTCCGAAGTAGACCTGGAAGGTGAGCGGGCAATCGCCTCGTTCCGATACGAATATCAGCTCGACCAGGGTAATTATGTCGCCCGGGCGACAGTTACGAAAAGCAACGGTAACGAAAAAATAGCGACTGACAGCATTCAAGTTCACTAGCCGCCTACGAAAGCGGCTTTTTGTTTACCGCAAGGAAACAAAAAGCCGACATGGTGTCGGCGTATTACAGAACAAGTGCCAGGAATGATAGCACCAGGAGTGCCACCGAGAACTCCCACCAGGAATCTTTCGAGCCGGTGGGAACCAAATGCGGCATGACCGGCCGGTTCGATTCGATGGCATTGGCCAGAAAACTCTGGACGGCCGGCTTATCAGACTCGGTCATCATCGATCTGCCTCCGGTGACCTGGGCGATCGGCACCAGAACTTCCGGACGAAGCTGTGTCCGATCCTCAAACTCCAGTATCTGTTTATCAACGGCTACCTTGAACTTAACCTGCGCACCGGTAACAGTCCCGACCCCGATGCAATAGACCGGAATATGACGACTGTGCAGTTCCTGCAGGGCAAGGTTCATCCGAACCGGAACCTTTGCATCATCATCGCCATCGGAAAGAAGGATCACGATACGACGGGATGCTGAGCTGTTATGCTCAAACTTATCCTGCGCATCAAGGACCTGCGGAATGAATGACAGGACCGTGACAATGCTGGTATCGGTCGAGGCATCGTCATAATAGATCCCGGGCACCACGACCTCGGCGACCTTGGTCACAAAATCTTTTTTATCGCTCGAGAGCGGCATCCGGGAACGGGCGTCGCGTCCGAACAGGATCAGCATCATCCGGTCACCGGTTTGAACTGAATCGCTCGAAATCATCGAAAAGATGATGCTTTTTGCGACCTCCAGCCGATTCGGCCGAACATCTTTTGCTGTCATTGACGGCGAGTCATCCCAGGCAACAATGATATCCACGGGCGCCTTGGCGATCTTGAATCCGGCAGGCAATTGAGGCCGGGCAAGAATCACGATCTGACCGGCGGCGATAATGATCGCCGCCAGCCAGGGCAGTTCTTTATGAAATATCCGGTATCGGGAATGTCGGGAAGCCTTAGGCCGCAACAGCCGCTTGGCTACAAGCGCCGATGCGACCGCCAGACCGATCATCACTACGGTCGGCCAAAGAACGAAATATGACGGTTCGGCAAACGTAAGCTGCCGAAACAGATCGGAGACGAACCCCATCAGCTTTTCCGGCGAATGCCGGGAAGTCCTCTGCCCTTGGAGTCACCGCCGCCTTTCTTGTCCACGTCTTTACTGTCGGAGCCATTGGGATGGATCCGGGGACCCTTCAGACCCTCGGTACCGTCACCGTCATCTTTCTCGTCACCGAGGAGGATGATGATCTTGCCCGGTTTGGGCATCAATGCCCGCATACGAGCCCCGTCATCGGTGGTGATATCGTAGTTCCAGCTCGGCGGCAAGGTATGGTCGCGGTCTTCCTTGAGCGCGCAGAGATAGTCATCTTTCGTGCTTTGGGCAAGTTCATCTCCGCGCTTCATCAGCTTCATCCGCTGTTCCTTGTCCTGAAGGTTCAAGCCCTGGCGAAATTGGTCTTGGGCCATGCGCCACTTCGCGTTGCCGCGCATGTAGCAGCTCTGAAAATCCTGGCCGTTCAGTAACTTCGCATGGACCTTATCGAAGTCGCCGGTCATGTAGTTATAGGCGGCATCGAACCGGGTGAAGTCATCGAAGACATACCGGTTAGCCAGGCCGTCAAGATGATATTTTTGCGAAGTTTCATAGAGCTTCTGCAATGTCGCCAGTTCATGTTCAGCGGCGACCTGATTGGAACGGGAAACGTACTTACTGTACGCATTCACGTGCCACCAATACATGCCGGCCTGGAACGGGAGGGCCCATCCCAAGAACAGCACTGCCAAAGAAACGCTTACGAGGATCAATCTCTTGATGCTTAGTCTTGACCTGATATTCATTGATTGTGAAAAAACTTACATAAAAACTACCGATAAAGTATCGTCCTGTCAATATAATAGCCCCGACCGCTGTCGGGGCTATGCAACCCGCTGGAATGAGATGAGCAAGAGCTTCATCAGTCCGGCCAGTATCAGGCAGAACAGTGAGGCGATCTCAAAGCGCTGATAGACCGGGATCTCGTTGGAGTAATGCTTGGTCTCCGTGATGGACGGCTGCAGTGCATCAAGCTTATCGCTGATAGCCTGCAGGGATTGCTTATCCCCCGCCTGAAACACCTGTCCTCCGGACCGGCGGACCAGCTGCTGGACCTTTTCGGCGGAGGCCTTTTTGACCTGGAACATCGCGTCTCCGGAATACTTGTGTTCGACCTCCAGGTCCGGTTCGATGAACACTAAGTACGGAATAATATGGCGTTTTTGAAGTTCCTTGAACTCATTCTCCGGATCTGTATCCGCCGCACCGTCAGTGACGATGACGATACTGCGGTCCTTGATCCGTTGATCGGCCCGGGCATCGAAATGTTTATAGGAGGCTTCCAGTCCCCGATCAAGACGGGTGCTGCCATGGCCGTATCCCGCTTCCAGTACGCCGTGAGTGAGCACCCAACTGCCCGGAAAATCGCTTTTGGCGTTCGGGAAAGTGACCACCATCGGCATGCTGTAAAGAAAGTACCGCTGACTGTCGACGCTATCCGTGAAATCGCTGATAACATCGGCGGTGGTCTCAAAACGCACGATAGCGACCGAGTCATGCTTTGGTCTTCGTTTCTCAAGAAGATTAAGCAGGAAGTCCTGAACGATCTCCGCCCGCGATTGGGGATAATTCCTGAACCGCCATGCCATCGACGTGGAAGCGTCGACCAGATACATGACCAGGCGCGACCGGACCACTTCCGAATTATCGCCGACTACGATGTACGGGTCGGCGGCAACCAGGCCATGAAACAAAAGGGCGCTCAACACCAGAACCAGTGGAAGCGCCCTGAGGCAGCGGTAGAGCAGTCCCGCCTTCTCTGACCGTTCTAATGCGAATCCTGACCCGCTATAGAAGACCCTGCCCTTCCGCCTTCGGATGAATTGCAGAAGCAGGCCACCGACAGCGAATACTACGGCAAGGGTCAGCACGAAACGGGTATGCCTGAAATGAACAAAGTGCCAGTCGGTATTGATAAGACTTACCAGCTGGCTCATGACGAGCTCTCTGATCGTTTGCCAGGTGCTCATGAGCGTTTGCGCCTCAAGTCAGTATAGAGGCGATGCAATTCCGCCTGAAGCTGTTGACGCCAGCCGAGTTTATCGACCAGCGCTTTCAAGTCGCGGTGTTCCGTAACAAGATCGATCTTCTGTTGAGATCGTCCGGTCTCGCTGTCCTCATACTCCAGTAGTGAGCCGGCCAAACACTGGAGGATCAATACTTCGCTGTCGGCCGGTTTGACTTTCAGCTTTTGTACGATATCCCGTGCGGTGTCAGAGTTGAGCACATCGGGACTGTATGCCTGGATCAGGCGACGTAAAGCTTGATGAAACCGGGCCACATTGAGCGGAGTTCCAGAACTGATAGCGGCGAGGAACTCTTTCCTGCTGGCGCCCCTGGAACGTACCCGTTCCAGCCGGCCCTGATGTTCAGCGACCGCAACGATTGGCTTCCTGAATCCGAGAACAATGACCGCCGAGGCGGTGCACAGAAATCCCAGAATCGATAGCGCGATCAATCGGTAAGACCGGGACTGGTATGAACCCAAGTCGATCGGATCCTTGATGTCGTCGGCCTCTTTCGTAAGAACGCTGACATACTTCAACTTGAACACGGGGGATTTGAACGAGCGGAGTTCCAAATCCTTCTTATCCTTGCTCGCCTGGAGCTTCAGATAGTAGAAGGTCTGTTCAGGAACTTCCATCTCTTCTTTTTCCTTACCCGCATAGCGCAGATGATAGGTCCATTCTTCATAGTTCTCACGGCCGACCTTGTGGGTCTTCTGATATTCAGGCTCGCCAAGCAGTTCAAATGGCGCAAAGCTTGCGGCCGACGGACCTTTGTCGTATTGCGGCTCGTAGCCGTCCAGGTAACGCACCGGATACGTGATCCGGATGTCATCCCAATTGGTGAATGTTGAGCGCGACAGTTGCGGCTCGTCAACGATCAGCCCGCGCTTGAAGTCATCTTGCGCGGATACTGACGAGGTGACGGACAGCACAAACAACATGAAGAAGACGCGCAGCACGGCGTTCCTTGCCTGTGTCATGTTAAAGATCGTTTCTGTACCGAAAGGTACAGAAAACTTGTAGGCCTGTCAATAATGCGGTCAAACAAAAAATCGAGGTCAAACCTCGATTATTCTGAGGACTTATTTGCCTTCGGCAAAAAAGTCGGTCAGTCGGTCAATATGGTCGCCGTATGTCAGTCGGGCTGCATAGATGTTCGACTCCCTGAAGCGTTCCACCAGTTGTTCCTGTTCGGCAAGCAGACGGGCTCTGATATTCCGGGCACCTTTGACCTTGACCAGGTCGGTAGCTCCGGTCTGAGGCCTCCGTACGAGCGCCACGCCGCCAAGGCCTGTCCAGTCAAATTCATCGGGGTCAGCCAGAACCAGTGCGATGACGGTATGCCGCATGGCCAGTTCGCCAAGCAGTTCCCAATCAAGCGCTCCGACATTGTTGATGGCCTCGACAAAGTCCGAGACCAGAACAACCGTATGGTGTCCCTTCAGGTGTGCTTCGACGTATCGCAGGGCTTCATTGCAGTCGGCCGGTTTGGGTTCCGGATAACGCTGTTCCAGTTCGAGCCGGTCGTACAGCTCCTGGCCGATACGGATGATATGGCCGGTACCCCGTCCCGGTTCAACCGATGCTTCGATGCGATCGGAGTAGCCGATGAATGAGACCGGGTCATGAAAGTAGCTGCTGGTGAATCCGATAGCGCCGATCAGGTCGATCAGGAGCCTGCCCTTGTTGGCATCATCCCGTACCTGGAATAGCATTGATGGCGAGATATTCGCCACCAGACAGGTCGGCACTTTTTTCTGTTCCATCCGGCGGACCACGCTGATCTCGCGGAAGTTGCTCAAAATTGCCTGGCGCCATCTGATGCCCTTGAACGGTTCACCCGGCCGCCATTTCGTGATCTCCATAAAATGATAGCCGATGCCTCTCCGGGTACTCTTGTGTTCGCCGAAAAATCTATTGCCGGTCCTTGAGACCGGCAATCCTTCTTTGATCTCTTCGAACCGGTCAGAGATATCCTGGAACGTCATGGCTACTTGGGCAGGTCGGTCGCTTCGATGACCTTCTCGAAGAACTCCTGCTTGGAGATCTTCCGCTGCACCCCCGGTCGGAGGACCAAACGGTGCGGAATGACCAATCGGGCCGCCGACTTCACGTGGTCGGGCGTTACCACCTCGCTGCCGTCAAAGAATGCGGCCGAGCGGGCCATAGCCTCAAGGTGGAAGTTCACGCGCGGCGATGCGCCCGTGTGAACATACTTCTTGACGTCCCCGGCGATCAGACCCTGGACACGGTGCGGCCTGGTATTGCGCAGCAAGCGGGCCCGGTAGATCTTCGCCTGCGGCGAAAACCCGACACTGCTATAGATATGCTTGGCCACAGTCAGAACTTCGACCAGGTCGGTCACTTCTTGGACCGTCTTTCCGACCACGTTCTCGGCATTGATGGCCATTTCATCTTCTTCATTATCGGGATCCCGGAGCGGGATGGTGAAGGTGATACGGTCAAGTTCGGCGACAGGATTGGCATAGGTGCCCTCTTCCTCGCCGAAAATATTCTGAGTCACCAGCATCATTGAGAACCGCAGGCCGTCGATATCATCCAGATCTTCTGAAAGCGGATAGACCGGGATGATCTTGCGTTTGGCTAAGCCCGGATAGATCCGCGGCAATGTGACCGAACGCTCTTCGGCCGCCTCCAGAATGGCCGACTTGGTCACGCCGGGAGCGCGGTTGCCCTCATCGAACAGAAGAACATGGGCGAAGATCGGACCCGGGACCGCCACAATGACGGGATTCCCGGATTCATAATCGAACGCCTCGCTGATGACGATATCGCTCGGCAGAAGTTCCGGGTTGCCCTGGATCCTCTGAAAGCGGGCTTTGACGGTCATGGACATCGACTCGACCAGGTCAGTCTTGCCGACGCCGGTGCCGCCGATGAACATACCGTGAGGCTGGCCCAATGATTTGATCCGTCCGAGCTTGTCCGTATACGGAATGACGGTAAAGAGTCCCTGAATGAGGATCCGTGCCGGCTCATCGAGTCCGAGGAGCCACTTGGTGGTTTCGCCGAGTACGCGCCCAATCACATCCCACGCCTGTTGGCTCGGAATGTCAGGAAGTTCGTTCCATTTCATATTGGTAATGTGCTTGCGCAAACAATAGTGAAAAAATGATTATCCGTCAATGAAAAAGCCCGTCCGGAGGACGGGCATCATTATCGGCTCGGCGGCAGAGTAGCCAGCAGGGCCCGAAGCTCGCTGACCGGAACGATATTGATCTTGTGGAATTCCTGCTTAAGAAAAGGAGAGTTCGGACTTTCCAGCCGAAAGTCGGGCTGTTCGGTCGCCACAACACCGACGATCTGGCCCCTCTCGTTGAGGATCGGCCCTCCGGAAAGTCCGGCAAACGAGAACAGATGGTCATCGTCGGTCCGCAGTTCGGTGTAGACATTCTGAGTGCCCTCAAGCCATCGTTCAGCTCCCTTGATGTTGCCCATATCAACGACGACATTGGTATTGACCACGCGGGCCGGAAGATTATCAAAGACAAATTCATCTTTCCGTCCTTTAAGGCCGTAGTACCCGCTGAAGATGGGTACTATCGTTCTTTCTTTTTGGAGATTCGGCGGATGAGGGTGTATGCCCCGCACGAATACACGATCGCCGACCTGGGCTGCCGGACCGAGCGTGTAGGGTTCGGGTGTGGTTGCCGGGTCCAGCCCTTCGATCTGAACCAAGACGAGATCGCTCAAAGGCGGGGTCTTCATGAACGTTCCGCGGTACGCCCTTCCGTTAAAAAACACCTTGAAGGTATTATCGTCCTCACGGTCAGTAATGTGCTTTGCCGAAACAAGAACTCCCTTTTGATAGAGCTGCGACGATGAAGCCATCGCATGCGGCGCGTCATTGCGTTCCTGCATGATTACCGCCTCGTTCAGAATGGTCGGTTGAGCGTATGTGTCCCGATGCGTCGAGTTGTCGCCAACCGGTCCGCCGCATGAAATAACAAGCAACGCAAGGCACATCAGTACTATTTGCCTCATGATTTCAAAAAACAGTACCCTGAACGTATCACGGGTAGTTCACGAATTCAAGAATGAGGTCAAAAAAAAGACCCCTCATCGGAGGGGCCCCGTTCGTTCTAGGTGCCCTTATCGCACTGGGTCGGACAATGGCACAGATCTTCCTTGCAGTCGTTGTCGCAGTGAGGCTTGCCGTCGCGCAGGTCGCGCTGCGGCTTCTTGGTGGTCGGGTCACAGGGACGGTTGCAGGAACATTTCGCGTTCGCGCCCTTGGTTTTACCGGAGTTGTCGCAAATAGTCTTGTCTTTCTCCTGAGCCGCGGCTGCGGCAGGAGTTTGGACTTGAGCCTGAACCTGGGCGTGGCTCTTGCTTTGAGCTGCAAGACGCGGAGACACACCGATCTGGTATGCCGCGCCAATGAGAGCTGCTGAAAACAGGATCGCAACGATGCTGCGCATGGGTTATAAGGTACGTACCGACATTATTATACTCCCCGATAAACCTGTCAATACAAAAGCGGGTCAAAAGACCCGCTTACTTCTTATCCGACACTGTCGGACCCTGTGGCTCGCGAAGTCCGAAACTCAAGATGTTCGAACCCGCTGCAATAGCGATGAACTGCTTGCCGTTGACCGCATAGGTCATCGGGGAGGCAAATATGGAACCGCCCGACGGGGCATGCCAGAGTTCTTTGCCGTTCTTGGCGTTCAGGGCGACCAGATCACCGGAGTCGCTGCCGAATATGACCAAATGTGCGGCAGTAGACAGCGCCCCGGCGGCCATGTTGGCGGGACCCTGCATCGGATACTCCCATGCAACCTTTCCGAACCAGGGATCAATGGCGCGCAGGTAGTAATGCCCGCGGGCGCTGTCGCATTGCTCCAGCGTGACGACATAGAACAGTCCCGCATCGGCGTTGTAGGTCGGCGACATCCAATTCGTGGCTCCGGGCGATGGACAGGTTCCTCTCGGATCCTGTTTTGTGCTGAGGCGCTCAGGCCGGCCATTAGCATCCAGACCGCTTGCCCAGTTCATCTTCTGAGCATAGGGCTTGCCGAGCAGGAACTTGCCGTTGGTCCGGTCAAGAACGTAGAAAAATCCGTTCCGGTTTGCTTCCATGAGCAGTTTGCGGGGTTTCCCCTGCCATTGAGCATCAACGAGTACCGGCGCTACGGCCGCATCCCAATCATGTTCATCATGAGGCGTGAACTGGAAATACCAATTCAATGCTCCGGTGTCCGGGTTCAGAGACACCACACTGCCGGAATAAAGATTATCTCCGGGACGCTTTTCGCCCTCAAAGCTCGGCCACGGATTTCCGACCGGCCAGTAGAGCTGGTTCAGTTCCCGATCATAACTGCCGGTATACCAAGTAGAAGCTCCGCTATGTTCCAGGTCAGCGTCCCCCCAAGTTTCAGAACCGGGCTTGCCGCGGTCCGGAACCGTCCAGAAGCGCCAGAGCTCTTTACCATCAACTGGCGAGAACGAAGCGACGAAGCCGCGTGCGCCCGTGCGCCCGCCGCCCGAAACTCCGGTCACAATACGATCCTTCAGGGCTAGCGGTGCTACGGTGCAGTAGTATCCCTGGTCGGCGGGAACGTATTTCTTGGACCAAAGCAGCCGGCCATCCAGGTCAAGGGCCACCAGGCGGCAGTCGCCGGTCGCAAAAAAGAGTCGCTGGTTGAGAATAGCCATGCCGCGATTGAGCGTAGTTTCCCCGGAATGTTCCAGATCACGCCATATCCAGACCGGTTTGCCGGTAGCGGCGTCAAGCGCGTACGCATCGTTATTGCTTACGAAATACATCCGGCCATGATGGACCAGCGGCGTGGCGCGAAGATTTAGCGCACCTTCAACGTGGTAGGTCCACAGCGGACCGACCGAAGCAAGATTCGCCTCATTGATCTGGGTCAGCGGACTGTTCCGCTGGGCACCATAGCTCCCGTGGTACGTAAGCCAGTCCTCGCCCGGACTTTCGGCAATATAGCCGTACGCGGCCGGATCGTTGTTCGCGTCCTGCACGACCTCGCGGTAGCCGGAGCGGTACGACAGAACAGCCACACCGCTCATCACGATGACCCCAATAAAATAGGTCAACACCCTCTTAGACATCTGAATTTTCAAGTAGCGTGGTATTGTTATAAACTTAAAAACTGTTTTCGTCAAGATTATTGTGCAGTCCGCTGAAAAATGCTAAAAAATGAATGAAGTTCTTTTCATCCATGCCAGCAACCGCATTGCCCAGCGGACTCAAAGAGGCCGTTGAAATATTTTTCAGCACCCACATCTACAGCGGGTACCGGCAGCCGTTCCAATTACACGATATCCAACCGTCGGAGTTCAACCGCAGTATCCTTATCGCTGTACCGTACGACGTCGACGAAGAGATCGACGACTCGGACCAGGACCGTGAATGGGAGCGGCAACTGGCCGAGATCGGCAAACGCTTCGGCGTTCCGCTGATGCTCCCCCACTGGTGTTACGCAATATAACCCGACATTCGTCGGGCCTTTGTTTTATGTTGATAACAAAATGATAAAAATATGCTATTATGAAATTAATATCAATTAACAATAAACGTATGAAAAAGATGACATGTGCCCAGATGGGCGGTCCGTGCGATCACGACATTACCGGCAATACGCCGGAAGAGATGGCAGCGAACGGTATGAAGCATCTGCAGGAAACCCATCCTGACATAGCCGCCAAGATGCAGACGATGAGCAAGGAAGAGAATGATAAGTGGATGGCCGACTTCAAAGCGAAGTGGGATGCAACACCGGACTCAATGTAAACTCAAAATCAAAACACCGCGAAAGCGGTGTTTTGATTTGCCCGGAAAAGCAAAGGCGGCCACGTATGGCCGCCAGGGCTTAGGTTTAACCCCATATCCGGAACTAGCGCCGGTACCGGGGTTGCCCGCCCATGGGCGTCGACAGTTCGCGCGCCGGCCGTCTGCCTTCGCACTTTCGTGCAGCTTCCAGGCAGAAGTCAAGCTGGCTTTTGTCGACTTCCAGCGCCGTGCATGCATCCCGAAGCTGGTCTTCGGAAACATACTCTCCGCGCTGGTGTTTGAGCAACAAGGAACACGCTGCCGAAACGTTCATACACACTCCTCTGATAGGTCCGCCCTTCCGTCGTTGATTAAAATAGCAGATGCACCCGCGGCTGCAAGGGCCATCGGACACATCTCGCCCTATCCTCGTTAATATTATAGCACCCGGATCAGTAAAAGTCAATGTGAGGAAGAATGAAAAAGACCGATGTTAGTTCTCGGAGTGGGAATCCCGACTCCCGGGAACTCTGTCGGCCTTTGGCACATAGTCGTGCTCGTGCAGGATCTCGCCCGTCTCAAGGGAAATATTCATTTCCGTGAACGGATGGCGAAGCGATTTCAAAAAACTGAGGACTATCTTGAGGGCTACGGGCATTACTTCAACGGCTTCTCGCAACCCGATCGTAGCATGGACAGGATGCCGAGACCAGTAAGGCGGTTTTCCGGACTGTAGTTGCCGAGGCGAAGTCCACGGTCAGTGAAACCGACTCCGACCTGCCCGCCGTCAGCGGTATGCTCATGAGTCCTGGTCAGTATGTCAGGCAGAAGCCGAGCCCCACGTTCCAGCCGGTACAGCGTGACCGCATAAACGAGCACACGGGCTGACGGAGGTTCGGCGCCGGCAGATAAAAGCGTCAACTGGTCGTTCCAGGACTTGTTGTCTGAACCGAACATGATGTTCTTACTGACCAATACCCATTGAGCAACACCTTTTTCATTCGCGAACGGTTCATCGTCATACCAGGCATTCCCCTCGAACTTCGGATCAAAAACCTGGGGATGCTGCCTCCGAAGGTCCATGATAGATACCGGTAGGACAGCCATCAGGATGTGGGTGTCCTTGACGGCCTTCAGTTGCGCCTCAGTGAACGGCACCTGTGAGAATATAGCTGACTGGTCCGGTTCCAGCTCAAGGTCCTCAACGGCCTCATTGGGCCCGATAAAATTACGGCCCATGACCGACTGGGCCATGCGCTGGCTTGGCGTGAGACCTTTGGGTACGTGGATCATCAGGACGGATAAGAAGATGAGGAGGCACGTAAACCCGATGGCGTTAATGATGCGGGATCCCATTTGTAAAGATCGGTGACCATATTACATCATATTTACCGACTACAATCAAGAGTACCGCAAAACAAACGGTCCCCGATACATTCTAAAGATCCGCCCGATCAGAATCTCAACTTCTGCCTGACCCAGCCCTTGCCGGTCGTGAATTGCCGGGTGAAGTTGCGGGCAGGGACGATGGTAGCCGGAGTATAAGCCGATATCGTGTAGTCGCCTTTAGGTACGAGGAGGAAGTAGCGGCCCCGTTCATCAGCCACGGTGAAGGCTATACGTTTGCCGTATGCATTATTTAAGGTGACCAGCGCAAATGATAGCGGGTTACCGGTCAGGTCATCAACGACCACGCCATAGGGCTTGGCGGTCAGGCCCGCTACCCGGGGCACATTGAGTCCGAGAAAGAATACGAGAAGGGCCACATGAATGATCGAGGGTGCGGTGATGACGGCTAATGGTACTGTTACCAGCCCTACGTAGAAACCGGAATTCAACAGGATAGAACCGATATTATTGAGCGTGACCCGGGGCTTTTTGCCCGGCACCGGTATCCTGGGCCTGATCTCATCCATGGGCAGGTCAAAGTCAGCCAATGCCCGGGCATTGATGGTAGCGATACCGCCGATATATACATTCGAATATAGGATAGTGTCATTGGGCGGAGTGATACCGGCTGCCGGAAAGGTATAGCCGTCCTTTCGGGCACGGAGCTGGATCTCGACGATCTGCCGGTCCGACGACCCGGGATTCACCAGGAAGCCGTATCGGCCGCTCGTATCAGTGATCCGGGCCTCAAGCACCCGCGAATCCGGGCCAAGCAACTCAACCTTGGCAAATGGAATGGGTTTCTTGGTTTGAGCCGAATAGACAGTGCCCCAGGCTTTGCGTTTCCGCTCCAGGCCAAGGGCAGAGAGCAGATCCTGACGCAAGAACTGAAAGAGATAGCGGATATTGTTGGCCGAGTTGGCCAGAGGCAATATGGCCGCAGCTGTAGAGGCTCCGATGGCGAAAGTGACGGCCGTGGCCACCTCGGGAGCGGTATCCTTGATGGCCGGTGCCGCGGCTTTGACCACCCGGACCACTTGGCCGATGGCGTCCTGCACGCCTTGAGGCAGAAAGTCAAAACCCGGTAATGTAAAAAGGTGGCCCGCTACCGCCTGAAGTATCGTTATCATGTACAGTTATTCTACCACGTTGAATTGTCAGAAAAAATGAGATCGGCAACAACGGCCGGCTTGATTTATTGTACAAAAAAAGCCGCCCTAATCGGCGGCAGAGGCATATTCCGGAAAATGCTCCGGGCATTTGATATATCCGTACGGTGAACAGGCAACCTCCATCATCTCTGCGGTAATGCCCGGGTCGATGGCGACCTTCTTGCAGGTCGGGCAGGGTTGCGGTTCGGGATACCACTTGAAACGCGGCATATTAGTTCGGCCTGGTTTTACCGATGCCGACATTGCCGCCAACGGGGTGTCCGTCGAATGCTGATGGAAGGTCCACGGCATACGGACAATGTATGTCGGGAGAACCCGATGCCGTGCAATGTTCACCGTGACCACCCTTGTTGTGCGGGCAGTCGACGTCTATCTTGATGGTCGTTTCGTCTCCGTGGCGCTGTGAGACAACGACAAGCGCGTGGACAGGTTCAGTAAGGACTGGATTGCACCCGGCATCACGGCCGTAACACAAAACCGGAAAGGCCATCGTTAACGCTTTGTATTCGGTCAAGGTTCGGAATGAACGTGCCCATAAAATACCACCTTTCGGTGGCTTGGGCAATGATAAAATCCGATATGACCGGCTGAGCCGCGGACTATCTCAGAAAAGGCATCTGGGCCATGATCCACTCCGGCACTGTCTCGATCGAAAGAGCTGTCGCGCAGTACAGTATTGCTATATCCCGCACGGTAATATCGGTTACGCCGCTGACGACAAGCACGCTAAGAATGTGGAGGGCGCCCACGAAAGCGACGAACCAAACAAAAATATCAAGAAGCAAAAGCACACCGACGGCAATATCTAAAACCGCCGTTCCCATCATGGCCTGAGCGATAGGAATCGGCAAAAGGTTAGCGGCCCATGGCTGCAAATAGCTTCCCCAGGCTATCGGATCCCGGAAGATCAGAACGCCGATCCATAAAAAAGTGATGCCGAGTCCGATCCGTGAAATATGATACGAGATCCTCTTCATGGTCAAACGATCGCTACCATCAGTTGGTAACGACAATAGTGCCCTTCATATCCGAATGGAAACTGCAGTGATAGCTGAAAGTGCCCGGGGTAGTAAAGGTGAAGCTGAACGTCCCTCCGGTAGAAAGAACGGGTGACTCGAGAGTGGTGTCCGAATCGGATGAAACGGTATGAGAAGTATTATCATTATTGACCCATGTCACCTTGGTGCCTCTTTTGACGGTCAGCGGAGTCGGGCTGAAAGCAAAATCTTTTATAGTAACCGTACTACCTGATGTTGACGGGGCGGGCTTAGGAGTACTCGAGGCAGAAGCTTTCGGCGTCGCCGTCGGTTCTGCGGTCGATGATGGGGTCGGTGTCTCCGGCGGTACCGTGGGCATGGGGGTCATTGTTTCGGAGTTGGTCGGCTCCGGAGAATTTGTATACGAAGGAGTTCCGCCGGAACCGCTGACGAAGACCAGGTAATATGCTCCGAGACTGACAACCGCCACTACTACCAAGGCTATGATGATTTTTTTCATTGTTGTGGTGTTTATCTATTTATTCTACTCGATACCGCATACCTTTTTCAAGGCCGCGAGGTCATCAGTTGTCAACGTTCCATTAACGCCTTCGTTCAGGTAATACATGACGGCCTTGGGATTATCAATGTGTACGAGCCCCAATGCGTGGCCGAACTCATGGGCCAGGACCCGCACCAGCTTGTCTTCATCATCAAACTGGAAAATATTAATTGCCGTACCGCTTGTGTTACTTACATATTCGCCCTCGGTGAACTCCTTGCCGTTTGATGCGCCGACCGTATTGTATGTTTTCACCTGAAGGTTAAGCTCGGAAATCAATCTGTTGAGAACGATCGCGGTTGAATTTACCGTATCAGCCAACTGATTGAGCGAGTTATTCGCCCGATTGATGGCGGCGGCCTGATCATTGAGGTCCGACCTCTGCTGTTCGAGCGCATTATATTCTGTCTTGGGCGCTCCGCCGCGCTTATTCCAATAACTTACGGCCTGATCATATGCGCTTTTGTCGGTATTGTACCGTTCAACCAAGGTTGTAATGTTCGCTTTTTCCGTATTATAGGAGGCGGAGAGTGATTTATATTTAGCTAATACCGCGTCATAGGTGGCCCTGTCATCGTTGATAACAATGCCCAGGGGTCGTAATGCATCGGTGGCCTTCTGTCGGTTATCGTAGACGAGACTGATCTTCAGATCTCCGGTCGGAAAGTATTCAAATAGCTGTCTGCCGATCGGAGCCTCCCATACTGCTTCGGCTTTCTTGATATCGCTGAGCAACTGCGACTGCGTCAGGCCGAACTGCGGGTCAAGACCTACGATCGAGTATGTTATCGGCCACCGGCAGGGTTGAACCCGGTTAAGAAGCTCCCGTACCAAGCGCGTTGCGTTATCCCGGTAGTAGTATCCGAAACCGGCTATCAGAAGAATAGCGAGGATATTGACGAAAAATTTGCCGGGGAAAGATCTCATGGTTTTACTGTCCGGATATCTTAATAATGCAATATTTTGCCGCTAAAAACCAGGAATATCGTCCGTGCTGATGCCCGGATGAATTATTCGAAAGAAAAAAGGCGGCCCGTGGGCCGCCTTCAGATGGTGCAGGAATCACCGTCCCCTCAGATGTTGACGCATATCCTCGCGCCGATGCTCGATGCGGGGATCCTGGTCGGAACTCCAGGCCCGGAGCCTAGGAACCGCCAGAGGCTCTTTCGTCCCCGGCTTGATGGTGGAACCGGTCAGGAACAACCTCCGGCTCTTCGGCTGCCTCGTGCCACCCTTCATACCTCGACCTCCAGTCATGGCTTTGGAACTTTGGATTTATATTATACCACACTTGCGTGATATAATCAAGATATAGCAGGTTCGCCTATCGCCGGGCGGGCGCCAATTGTTCCAGAAATACTCTGGCCTGCCTGAACGCTTTCCCGCGGTGAGATATTTCATTCTCCTGCTCCACCCCCATCTCCGCCCACACGAGGTCGGTCCCATCGGGCATGAAAATCGGGCTGTACGGCATCCCGGGTTGAAAGTCGGTCCGAGGAGCTTCAAGGAGCTGTCCGTGAACCTCTCCGGAGAAAAAATGTTCGTTTCCCTCAGGGGTCACGATCGCAACTACGGTCTGAAACGTTGCCGAGCGATCCGCTGCTCCACGCAAACGAGACAGACAATGCTCCATAATCTCTTTTGTCGTTGCGTGCTCGCCCGCCCATCGGGCGGCCCGTACTCCCGGCTGACCGTGCAAAGCGGTGATAAAAAGTCCGGTATCGTCAGCCATCGTCCATGCCGGACTGCCGGCTTTGTTATGAGCGAACCGTGCCTTTTTCAGCGCATTCTGTTCAAGAGTATCACCGTCCTCGACGGCATCGCCGACGATCCCCGTCTCGGTAAGCGTCCGGATAGTAAGTGACGAACCGTTAAACACCGCTTTTATCTGCTCGGCTTTGCTTGGATTCCTTGTGGCAAGAATAATGTCCATGTTCTTATTAAAATCCTGGGCTTACTCTAATCAAAAATCGATTCGGGGGCAAGCCACGAAAAAACCGCCCGTGGGCGGCGTTAGAACTAGCTTCGCAGGATCGCGGCGATACCCCTTATCTCGACAAGTGTATCTTCGGTCGGCGCCTCCCAGGGAATTTCCGAAACCCAGACCTGGAACCGGGTCGGGAGAGCACCTCGTTCCTTGGAAATACCCCGTTCAGCAAAGAACGCGCGATACGCCCCATCGAATGCCAGTCTGGATGCCTTGCGTCCTTCGCTGGTCGGACTGTCTTTCAAGAACACATCCATAGCAACGAATGAGCTGGCGTCGCCGCCGGCCGCCTCAACGATGGCAAGCATGTTCTTGAGCGCCCGGGTAGTCTGCGGTCCGAAACCGCCTTCAACGACAGGTTCGCCCTCTTTGGCGGGGTCATTCCCTGTCTGGCCGGCCAGGAACAGAAGATCGTAGGTCAGCGGATCGATAAGAATGCCCTGGCTGTATGCTCCGGGCGTCGGCGCCATCGGCGTATACACTGCTCTTATGGTCATTGTTCAATGAACGTGGCCATAAAATACCACATTTTTGTGGCTTCGGCAAGAATATCCCGGCACGATCGCGGACTGCCACCGGTTTCGGTGACGGATCCGAGTCCGAAATAAATTGACAATACGAACACTATTGGCCTATATTCCAGGAAGCTGATTTTACATACAGGACCATGAGCGTATCCCGAGACTCATCGGAATTTTTCACCGGAAAACAGTACCACATCGGTGCCGGTCCCGGCGATCTCGCCAAATATATACTCCTCTGCGGAGATCCCGCCCGGGCGGAACGGGTCGCTCAATCTTTTGATAAGCGTACGATATTCTTTCGGGGCTCTCACCGTGAGTTCGTAATTTTCTCGGGAAAGTACAGGGGCATTCCTGTCTCCGTAATGGCCACCGGTATCGGTCCCGACAATACCGAGATCGCGGTTATCGAAGCGGCTCAATGCATAGCCAGACCCACCTTCATCCGGATCGGCAGTTGCGGCGCCATCGCCGATGGCATCAGACTGGGCGAGCTCGTGATCTCCCGGGATGCTATCCCCAGGGAGAATACGAGCAGCTTCTACTTGCCCCAAGGGACACGAGTGCGGGCAAGCGTACCCGTAACCGCGGCGCTTATCGCGTCGGCCAGGAAACTGGGATATGACTACCACACCGGGACCACCTGCTCGACCTCGAGCTTCTACGGCGGCCAATGCCGGGAAGTACCGGGTTTCCCCATCCGGGAACGGGCGAAGAGGAAATACGTATTTCCCCAGCTCTCCAGGCAGGGTGTCGTCAACTTCGAGATGGAGTCCTCGCTCTTATTCACTCTCGCCCGTATCTCGACCCTGGGCATTCGTGCCGGAAGCGTTTGTGCGGTATACGCGGAACGACGGGCCAACAACGGTTTTGATCCGGGTATGCTCGCCGTCGCGGAGAAGCACTGCATTGAGGTCGGACTGGAGTCCGTGAGATTGTTGGCAAAAAACAAAGCCGTCCGATAAGGACGGTTTCTTTCATCGCTAATTACAAGGTTAACCGTGAACCGGACAGTCCGGACTGGGCCGCGGATTCCAATTGTGTTTGGGGCACTCAGTGCTGACGTGCCACACCCCGTCTTTGCCGTCCCAGTCATCGGGTGGCGGATTCTGGCAATCGCACTCGGTTGGACACGTACACCCGTCAGCTCCGGTTTGTCCGGTCATGGTAGCCATAAAAAGAACAGGAGTAAAATAGCATAGCCGGCAAAAATAGTATATGCTGGACCCCAGTTCTCCGAGAAGTCAAAATGACCGATCAGGATGACGGTCCCAAGCCTCGGGTTGGGGATACGCTGGACTACAAGACCGCCTGGAGCGAGCGCCGAGGCGGTGTGTATCTGAAAGATATTGCGGTCGGAACGTTTCTTCGGATCCGCACTGCGGACCATACCGCCATACTGGCAAAATGGAGTGAAGACGATTACTCCATCTGGGGACATCCCCTATTCTATCCCAAACCGATCCCCATCCGGGTCAAGGGTTCAATGTGGGGCGGCTTCGGCATCGCGCTCAAAGATCATTTCATCGGTATCGGCATGCGCCTCGTGTTCACGCGCCTGGACCGGCCGCTGGATATCCGGCCGGTCGGTGATGGTGAATACATGGCAGATTTCAACGGCATTACTACGGCAGAGATTCTCGGGATCGAGGAGCTCGAAACAACGACGGCCTAGCCGTCGTTTTCCTTTACCAGGACTCCGTGATCTATAACCTTCTCGCTTTTAATCCGAACAACCCCTGCAGTTCGTATGCGGACTCATTGGCTAGAATTGGGATAAAACCCATCGGGTGTTGCTGGAAATTAGTGTATTCTCCCGGTTCAGTGATCCGGTCATATACTTCATAGAGGACGACAGGATGTTTCGTGTTCTTATGCATCTTATTTACGACGTCCAGCGTTGCACGATAGCTTCTTTGGTCTTCATGGGTACCCGTCTCTATCGAGATGCCATCCCTATGATTTATAAGCGCATGGCCCTGCTTGATGTTGTGTTTCATAATGACCACGCGCTCAATTCCGGTTCTTTCCGCAAGCGGGATCATGTTTTCATCAACGATAATGACAAATGATACGGGCTCTGCTTCCGTTGTGTGAAGATCAACAACGAGATCGTCCTCGTGTATCTTTTGGAGGACCTCCGCCGCACGTTTTGATTCATAGCTGGCGGATAGCGTACCGAATGACGCATTGAGATCTTCCTCGGTGAATCTCACGTTGAGGTCGAATGCTTTCGGATTCCCTAAAATAAAATCTACGCCCGCTTCGGTCAGGGCTTTTACCGGCATCTTCTCGTTCCCATGCACACCGGCCACAAATACTATTTTTCGGTCAGCACTGATATTCATACGCTAAATATAGCACTTGGTGCCGTCTTCTTGTAGGTGCCTGCGGTGATATTGATATCCGGACCTATCGGGAGGTAGTGCTTTTCTTTCGGAAGTCGTAAAACGCTGAAGCGACGATGGTCTCCAGCAATTCGGGAAATGGTATTCCCCCGGCCCGGGAAGACTTGGGGATGAGAGAGTTCTCGGTAAGGCCCGGAAGCGTGTTTATCTCGAGGATATATGGCGTTCCGTTCCGCACGATAAAATCGCTCCGCGAATAGGAAGAACAGCCGATGGCCCGATGCGCGCGCAAAGCCGCCGTCTGTATCTCTTGGGTCAGCCGTTTACTGACCGGGGCGGGAACGATCTCTTCCGATGCTCCCGTAATATATTTAGCCTCGTAATCAAAGAATTCATAGTTCTTTTTAGGGCGTATCTCTACGACCGGCAGGACCCGCGGCCGGCCGTTCCGTTCCACGATACCGCAGGTGAATTCTTTTCCTTTGACGTATTCCTGGCCGATAAGTTCGTTCTCATGCTTGAATGCTTGGCGTGATTTCCGTTTGATCTCCTTTCTGGCTTTCACGATCTCGACGCCCACCGATGAACCTCCCCGCCGGGGCTTCAGCACGAACGGCAACCGTATCCCCGGCAGGTCGGTACGGCTCCGTATCAGATAAGATTTAGGAACTGAAATTCCGGCCTTCTTGAACAGTTCGGCGCTGAACCACTTATCCATCCCCAGCCAGGAAGCGACGGCACCCGAACCCGTATACGGGATGTCCAATGAATCCAGGATGGTCTGAACGACGCCGTCTTCGCCGAAGACGCCGTGCAGGGCGATGAAAATGACATCATACCGCTTGAGCCCGGCCGGGAATTTGAGCTCTCTGTCATCGGCGGTAAGTTTCCAGTCCTTGGATATAATAAGGCGGGTCGGAATAAATTTTTTCCTGTCCAGAGCGATGAACACGCTTTCTCCGCTGTTCAAAGAGACCTCGTGTTCGGAGGACGGCCCGCCCATTAAAATACCGATCTTTATGCGCTTCATGACATAACTGCGTTAGAGCCTATCGAGGGACCTCAAGGAGCTTGCCGCCGCTGACTTTAAAATATTTTGAAACACCGACAGAGGGATCGGCCGAGAAGGGTTCGCCCGGTTTCCGGTCAGCGTAATTCACAAGGATCTGACCATTGTGGAATTCAGTCGTCTGGGGAGCAATACGGTCGCCGAGAATAATAGCATTGGTGCCCTTATACCCATCGAAGGTTTTAAGCGCCGCGACAACATAATAAAAGACGCCGGTCCCGCCTCCGCTTTGCGTCAGGATAAAAGCGACGTCTTGTGTTCCGTCATTGTTAAAATCGGCCTTCACCTCGTTGCCGAAGTATTCCGTAGTGATCATTTCGGCTGAACCGGGAGCCGCCTCGCTTTCAGATGTGCCGTTTCTCAATTGAACCGACTCCCCTTCTACTTCGTAGGAGATGTTTTTGTAATCATTTACGGGGGCGGGTGAGTTAGTAACCTCCGGCGGCGTTGGTTGTCGGGTCCAATAAAAAATCCCTCCGCCGGCGGCCGCTATGCCCGCAATGATGATCAGTTTTTTCATTTAGTCCGGCACGCAGATACCGCCGACATCACCGAACGGCAGGTTGCTGCCCGGTTCCGGAGCGCAGTGATAGCCGGCATCGCACGTGGGCGCATTCTGAATGTTACCTCCGCACCGTTTACCGCCCGTCAATACCGTCAGAGATTTGGTATAGGCCCAATATCCGAACGCGAGAACTGCTATCAACGCCGCGATATATAAGAATTTTTTCATGAAAATAGTTCCTACTTGTTCTTATTTTTACGTCCCTCCAGCATCAGTCTCTTGATCTCCAATCGCTTCTTGGTCTTGGGGGAATGCGATCTCCGATGATTACTGTTCCTGCTCAGTCCCGAGTTTCGTTTTGCCATATAGGTATTAGTTAATTACTCCCTGAGTCTATCAGAAAATACCGGCCAAGGGAAATGTGCCTTCGGCGCATCGACGGGATACAAAACCGTCCCTCGGGGACGGTTCAATCCGGATCTCCTCCGGTAAGCCGGCTGTAGAACGCCTGCTTACCCTC
>JAHFKT010000021.1 GCA_023245235.1 Candidatus Yanofskyibacteriota bacterium | reverse complement strand
AGGTCCTGGCGGCCGACAGGTCGGTGTATCCCGAAGGACTGGTGAACGGCTCTTTCGGCGCCGCCACCGCCGGAGCAGTGAAACGCTTCCAGGCCAAGTACGGCCTGCCCCAGACCGGAGTCGTTGACCGTCAGACGCGCATTCAGCTTGCGGCCATCGCAAAGACCATCCGCATCCCCATCTGCCTGCAGATCGCAAAGGGGCCGCCGCCGAAGATCAGGGTCGGCTCATTCCTCAGGATACGGCTTCAATAACATAATCATATGAACGAAAAAACTCTCAACATAAAGGTCCGAAATATCCACGATGTTATTATCGCGGTTCTTACGGTCGTCATAATTATTCTGTTATTGTTCATTGTGCTGAGTAAAAATTCCGGGACAAATTATCAGAGCGACGCCCCGGATCAACAACTTGCCGACGCCAAAAAGAGGAATGCCGAGCTGGAGTTCGACCGCATCCGGATGCAGGATATTACGAACATCACGCTCGCTCTCCAGGAGTTCTACTTTCAGAAAAGCAGCCTGCCCGGCAAGCTCACATTATTGAGGGACGAAGGATTCCTTGATGACAAGACCTCGTTCAACGATCCCGAAACCAAGGACCCGTATCTTTACCAGGACCGGACCAACGATTTTGTGCTGTGCGCCTGGCTGTCGGATGCCATCAAAGGCGTGAACATCGCCGATTGTCCGGCTGTCAGGGTAAGCGCGAGCGGTACGCCCAAGCCGTCTCCGTCAGCGTCACCGGCGGCATCTTCGATACCGACCGGCAACAGCGCCATGGGCATACTGCAGATCATCGGCAGTGTGGCATCGGTGAATGTACGCCAGCAGCCGACCACCGGCTCGGCGATCGTAACAAAGGTAAAGCCGGGCGATACGTTCCAGTTCTTCGCGCTCCAGGACGACTGGTATCAGATCGTGGCCCAGGGGATAGAAGGATGGGTTTTTAAGAATTACACTAAAATTACATCCCAGTAACATAAGTAAAACCGGCCCGAGAATTTTCTCGGGCCGGTTTTACTTTGCCTCTTTCCGGTGATATGCTTCAGGCAAGTTCCTTGATGATATGAGCACAATTTCCTGCTTCGTCGATAGATCGGGCCTGCGCGTTCATATATCCGACCACGTTGACCACACCGGATGCCGTGAATACCGGTTCGACCTTGAACTCCGGTCCATGTCGGCCGTTGAAGCTTCATCTTCGCCGGTACACGATAGGGTGGCCGCGGGATTTTTCTCGGTATTGGTCGGCACTCCCGACAGTCTGATGAGGCATGTCGTCACCAACGGCCTGCCGAAATCTGAACTGGCCGGCCTGCTCGCTCCGGAGAAGCGGGGGACGTTCCACGATTTCTGCTTAGCCGTTGAGAACGCGCTGACGGCCGCCTGCCGTGCCAAAGGCGACCCGTGCCTCGCCAGCGGATGCTCGTTCGCCGACGAAACCATGCCCTGTCTGAACGCCTGTCTTGAGGCCGGCAATGCCTACAATCAGGCCTGCGCCAATGTCTGGGCGATGCTTTTCAAAAATCCTGACAATCGCATTGACGTCTGGAAACGCTGACCCCGGCTATCGCCGGGGCCTTTATTTTTTTTACGAAACCATCCGGGTTATCTGCTCGACCATGTCGAGCAGGCCCTGGTTGGAATATTTCGGCCGGACGATGTCCTGCCAGCCGGTGTCCCAGAGGGGAGTCGTTCCCGGACGCATCATGCGCATCCAATTCACATAGGGAGAAAGTTCGTTCGTTTTCGGATTCCGCCGGGTGTAGTGGATGATCTGGCAGTTATATATCCGCTCGTCGGAATTTTCGGTAAAGGTCAACTCTTTGAACCGCTGCTGGGTCATCCGTTCGATGCAGACCTGGATAGCCCGCATCACTTCGCCATGGCACACGATGAGGGCGTTCTTGTCGTGGCATTCGCGATGAAGCGTAAAAAGGATGCCCCGGTCGATGCGCATGCACAGATTGGCGAACGATTCGCCGTTGGGCGGCCGCCAGAAGAACGGATCCGCTTCCCGGCGCTTCAAGGCGGCGCCGAATTTTTCTTCGCGCTCTTCTTCGGAGGCGACTTCAAGCTCGCCCCAGTCGCGTTCGGTGATGTAGAAGTTCGGATACCATTTGGCGTCAGGAAGCGCGAGCAGGGCGGCCGTTTCCTTCGCCCGCGCGTATTCGGACGTGTAGTATCGGTCAAAGCCCTTCGGGAAGAGGGTCTCCAGAAGCTGACCGGCCGCGACCGCCTGCTGACGGCCCTTATCGGTCAGGCGGAAGCTTGAGCTGTGGCGGCTTTTGAATTCTTCAGTATAGGCGGCGTGGTCGCCGTGTTCCGAGCGCCGCTTCGCGGCGTTGCCTTCGGACTGTCCGTGCCGGACCAGTACCAGATTTATCGGGAGAGACATTATATATCCACTATACGATACATTCTGGTTTTTACAAAAATTCGCCTCCGGA
The DNA here is from genome assembly GCA_023245235.1 of Candidatus Yanofskyibacteriota bacterium. Taxonomy (GTDB): domain Bacteria; phylum Patescibacteriota; class Minisyncoccia; order 2-02-FULL-40-12; family GWA2-44-9; genus JAHFKT01. Next base: position 9,220 of record JAHFKT010000021.1, on the reverse strand, counting down.
GAGGCGAGTGTCAGTGGGTGACCTTCAGCATAGTGAGATGGGGATTCCGGCAGAACTCGAATACGGGATGTTCCGTGCCGATGGATTCGATGACATCCATTGTTTCGCCGAGCCAGCGCGAGTCGCATGCCTTGAGCTCTCCGCGGGTCTCGAAGCATTCCATCGCCAGTTTACGGCTCAAGAACAGAGCGACGATGTACGAGGTGTTCTCACCCCAGTACGATGGCTCAATATTCTCGACCCGGCGCTCATCCCCGTCGTCGGGCCGGTAGGGCATAAGCCACTTGCAGACGGCGATCATGTGTCCGCCGGTCAGGACATGGCCGACCGGGAACGCGCTCGTACTCTTCAGGGCTATCTTTTCCGCGGAGCCCCGGCCTTCCCCGTCGTCCCGGACGCGGTAGACCGAGGTCATCGTTACCGCAAAGAACTCTTTGAGCATAATGCTCTGCTTTGCGGATATCTTACCGCACAGGCTTGTTTTGTCGATATTTTGAACGCTGACCGGCTTTGAGGCGGGATTGTTTGCTATGAGAAAACCGGTTAGGATATATCAGCATGTGGATCATCTTTGCGCTGGGCGCATCAATGCTGTGGGGGCTGACCTATACTCTGAGCGAAAAGATTTACGCTAAAATTTCCATTCCGACCTCATTGGGCATCTCATCGGTGGTATCGGGCCTTGGAATTTTATTGTTCGCCTGGATCATGGGACTGATCGGACGGGACATCGCCACGCTGGCCGGTTCCGCCAAGTTGTCGAGGATGCTGATCGCCGAAACCATCGCTCTCGCGCTGGCAGAAATTTCCGTCGGTATGGCCATTGCCACCAAGAACGCGACCTTGGCCGGCATGGTCGAGATATCATACCCGATCTTTATCGGGCTGTTCACGTATCTGATCTTCCGGGAGAGCCATGTTAATACGAGCGTGTATATCGGCGGGCTTCTCATCTTCACCGGCGTTTTCGTGATATATTATTTCAATCGCTAGCCGGGCAAATTACTTCTGGTTTCGCCGGTACTGATCCGGCGCATAAATGCGATGGCCTCATATATATCTCCAAAAGTAAGGATCGGGGACAGCCGGGCTTCGGGCAAGGGGCTTTTTGCTTCCGAGCCGATAAAAAAAGACGAGGTACTGATGGACTATACCGGCGGATTCGGGAAGTTCGTGAGCGCAGCGGAAGCCGATGAGCTGTTCAAGAACGGATACGACCACATGATACAGGTTGATGACGACCTCTTTTTCGCCGCGACCGAGGAGGTCGAGTTCGAGGAAGCGGATTACCTGAATCATTCCTGCGACCCGAACTGCGGCATCCGCGACAAACTGAAGATCGTGGCCATGCGCGACATCAAACCGGGTGAAGAGCTGGCCGTTGATTATGCAATGATGGAATCCACGGATTTCGAGATACCCTGCGGCTGCGGCTCGGCCAACTGCCGGCATCTTATCACCGGCAACGATTGGAAGCTCCCTGAACTTCAGGAGCGCTACCGCGGTTACTTCTCGGAATACCTCCAGAAAAAGATATCGTCTTTGTGATATACTTCAGTGGTTGAACAGGTCACATATCAGGAAAATACTTGAATTTCTATGGCTGGCCGTCATTATTCTGGCGGTCTATTTGTATTTCTTCCAGAACAACTTTGTGACCAGGGAATTCATGCGCCTGGCCGCCATGCCGTTGTGGTGGCGCTACGGCGTCATCCTGGCTCTGGGGTGCCTGCGCGGGTTCACGCTCATTCCCGTCACATACCTCATCATATTGGGTATTTTGCTCCTGCCGCCGATGCCGCTCTACGTACTGATACTTATCGGCGTCACCGTCTCATCCATCTGCATTTATTACTTTTCCGAGTTTCTCCATATGAGCGAATTCTTTGAGCATAAATATCCGAAGCAGATAGCCCACATCAAAACTGTGATGGAGAAGAACGAACTGCCCATCGTCATCGGCTGGAGCTTCTTTCCGTTCGCTCCGACCGACGTCATCTGCTACGTCTGCGGCACGTTGGAGATAGACGTCAGGAAGTTCATTGCCGGCGTTCTGATAGGCGAAGGCATCGCCTGTGCGCTGTACATTTTCCTGGGAAAAGAGATATTATCCTTCCTGCTGCGTAGTATATAGATATGAGAGAACAATTTCATTTTTTCAAAATAGCGCTTTTTGACCGGAGCATCGGGGCATTGGCCCGGAGTTCGAAGTACGTGGTCCGCCGGGTGACGGAGGTTCTGGACGACCGGCATTTCCGGCGGGTCGTGGAATACGGGCCGGGGGACGGGGTGATGACCCGGGAGCTTTTGCGCCATCTGCCGCCGGACGGCGAACTGATCGCCGTGGAAGCAAACCCGAAGTTCGTGAAGATGCTGAAAAAGATCCGCGATCCGCGGTTGAGGGTGATCGAAGGCACGATCCAAGAAGTGGCGCCCCGGCTTCTGCGTTACGGCTTCGGTCACGTTGACCTGGCAGTTTCGAGCATTCCCTTTTCGTCCCTGAGCGAGCACGACCGCGAAGCGGTCGTGCGGCATACGTTCGATGCGCTCGCCGACGGGGGAGACTTCATCGTATTCCACCAATATTCCCGTCTCATGCTCAACCCGCTCAAAAAATTCTTCCCCGATGTCCACACGTCATTTGAACCGCGGAATGTTTTGCCTTGTTTTATAATCTTTGCCCAAAAGTAACTATGTCCGACTGGACCCGGTCACAACACGATCCCGAGCTTCCTGACGAGACCCTCAAGGAAGTCCTTGAGCTGTATAAGTCCGGCCTGGACATACCGGCGGTAAAACCGGCCCGGCAGTTCCTCCTGTGTCCGGTCGGCTTGGTCGCTTCCGGTAAAACGACCGTCTTAAAGCCGTTAGCCGAGAGATTGAATGCGGTACGGGTCTCCACCGATGAGATACGGCAGATCTTGAAACAACGGCACTTCAACTATAATCGCACCTCCGCCATGGCGTACACGGTCATCAAAGAACTGCTCGACGGGGGTTACAGCGTTGCCGTGGACGGGAACTGCGGCAGCGAGGGCGCCCAGAAGAGAGTGGAGGAGTTAAAGAAGCGGCCTGACATCCGCGTGATATGGTTCCGCGTCGATCCGCCCGAAGAGTTCATCATCAATAAGCTCAGGCACTACAAGCACACCTGGCTGTTCCGCGATGCCGACGAAGCGGTGGCGTCGTTCTACAAATATAAAGAGAAATACGGCGACTTTTCGGAACTTGATCTGCCATATGTCTATACCTTCGATACGTCGCGCCCGGACCTTGATACACAGATCGGAGAAGCCGCCGCGATAATGGAAAAAGAGCTCCGATGACCGGCATCATTTTCAATCCGGAAAAGGCGACCCTCCTGATCGGCCTGGATAAAAAAGAGCTTGGCCTGGAGGCGATGCGTATGCAGGCACAGGAACGGGGCCTCCAGGAGAAGGCCGAGTTTCACCTGACCATCATCGGCTCGAGGACCGGCGCCCAAATGCTCAAGCAAGGTATTCCGGCTCTGAATATTCACGAGCTGGCAAAAGGAAGGCAATGGCGCTGGACGGCGAAACCGGAGTTCTATTACATCGAGAAGGACTACGAGGGCGAGAAACGCTCGGCCATCATCCAGATGGTTGACCTGCCCGACATGGATAAGTTTTATAAAGAGCTGCGGGAGCGGTTCAAACTTTATACGGAGGCGCCAATGCCCCACGTCACGCTGTTTTCCGGGAGCACCTCGCCGGCCACGGTCCAGCGGGGGGTCGGCATATATTCGGAGCATGAGTTCAGGGAGATGAATCCCGAGAGACTGTAGATGCAACATCTTGAACCCGTGTTCGTATATAGTGTATGATAGCGGTATTAACTAACTAATCTTTTTATGATGTATAATCACAATTACTACTATGGCTACGGCCATATGATGGGATGGGGGATCTTCGGTGCGGTATTGATGGTACTGTTCTGGGTATTGGTTATCTTTCTCGTTGTCCGGCTGGTGCGCCGCCTGCTCTGGGGAGCCCACAGCCACCACCTCGGGGGCCACGGCTGGCGCGATATGATGACAGGTGCTTCCGCGCTCCACATTTTGAACGAGCGCTACGCCAAGGGCGAGATAAACAAAGCCGAGTACGAAGAAAAGAAAAAGGACCTCTTAAGCTAACTAGCAATCAAACACGCCCTTTTGGGCGTGTTGGATCAGCGATACAATAATTCTATGAAAAAATTGCTCTATTTGTCGGTGGCCGGCGCATGTACGATGGCGTTGGCTTTTGCCGCGTATGCCGAGTCTCCGTCGCCGAACTCAAGTCCGCATCCGCGCCCGGGCGTAAGCAAGCCTCCGCGCCCCGGCGAGAGCCCGGAGCCGAAGGGCAACCCGACATTCCATCAAAAACTGGTGAACGACCGGAATGATTTCCGGCAGAAGCTTGAGACAAAGCGTGCCGAAGTCCAGCAGAAGATACAGCAGAAACGGGCCGCGCTTGAGCTGAAGCTCAATAACATCAAGGACGCCCGGAAGAAGAGTACCGTCGAACGCGTCGACCAGCGCATGGATGAGCTCAATGCCCGCGTGACCGATCATTTCTCGGATGTTCTTGATCAGCTCCAGAACGTACTGGACAGGATCGGCAATCGTACCGACAGAGCCGCGAGCTCGAGCCTTGACGTATCAACAGTGCGGTCGGATATCGAGGACGCTAGTCAGGCCATCAGCGTTGCCCGCGCCGCCGTTGCGGTACAGGCCGGTAAAACGTACACCATTCCGGTCACCACTGATAAGAATCTGAAACAGGATGTAGGCACGGCACGCAAGCAGTTGCACGACGATCTCGTGACGCTTCGCGCGATGGTTGTGGCGGCGCGGGATGCGGTCCATGCCTCTGCGGTAGCGCTCGGTCAGTTGATAGGCGAATCCGAATCTCCGGAGCCGTCGGCCAGTCCGTCAGTAAGTCCGTCGCCAAGCCCCAGCCCCACCGTTTCACCAAGTCCATCTCCATCTCCGTCTCCAAGTCCATCACCCTCACCGTCCCCGAGCGAATCTCCCAGTCCGAGTCCAACGCCCTAGACTTCACAAAATAACCATCACAATATCATGAACAAAACCTGGACAACCATTGTTATCGTAGTGATCGTCTTCGCGGCCGGTTGGATCTGGATGAGCAGCTTCAATAGTTCGAATGCGCCCATGCCCACGCCCGGCCAGCAAGCTTCAAACGAGAACTTCAGTCAAGATACTCAGAATATCCAGATCGACGAGGTTGACTCACAGTTCCAGTCCATCGACAGCGACATCAACAGCCTCTAGGCCCGAACCGTGAAAAGCCGCCGCTCTGCGGCGGCTTTTCGTTCCCGTCTTTCTGCTGTCAGGGGCCTGCCCGGGCCGGCAGAATTATCCACTTTACCCACTTACACTTGTGGTTACGATTTGTTACCATTTAACTATCAATTTTAACCTTGGCTACGCTCGGCGTAGCCGTAAAGCAGTCTCTATGGAAACCACATTCATGCCGTCCGGTCCCCGCCAAAACCTTATGTTAAATAAGAATGCGTTTCGCCTCGCTTCTTTCTCTTTTGTCTTTGCTTTGATGGCGGTCGGAGTTTTTGGTTTGTCGGCTCATAAAGCCGAAGCGGCCAGCAATACATGGACGGGCGCAACGAATACAGACTGGGCCACTGCGGGCAACTGGTCCGGAGGTGTGCCGGTTGCCACCAATGACATTTTAATTCCCTTCGTGGCCACGGGCAATTACCCGGTAGTTTCAACGGATGTTTCTGCGGTGATAGTACATAACATTACAGTCGATAGTACCGGAAGCGGCGCTACCCTGACCGTTTCTTCCGGCGGTTCGCTGAAAAATAACGGCACGACGACGGTTAAATCGACCGGAGCGTTTAACGTAATAACCGGAGGTACGTTCACATCCGCAGGTACCGTCACTATTGATTCCGGCGGAACTCTGCTGTTAGGCGTCGGTACCATCTCAATGGCCGCTGACAACATTGCAGATAATGGCACTATGGCCATATCGGCCGGGACGGCAACCATCCATGACTTTTCCGGTACGGGTATTTTTTACATGACCGGCGGCACATTGCAGGTCAGTCACGACTATAAGCCGACGACACCCGCTAATTTCAGGGGCTGCAATAGTGTTGATTGCACCAGCGGAGGCACTGTCGAGTTTACCGGTGGCGATGGCGGCGGGGGATTGAATGTCACGGGTACTTACGTTTTTTATCACCTTACGGTTGATGCCAGCGTAAGTGAAGTAATTAATCATGCCAGCGCCACGGTTACCATTGCGAAAAATCTGTCGCTCAACGGTACCGGAGGTACCTCGGGCAAGATCAACTTCAAGGGGACGGCCAACACAGCTCGCGCTCTGTATTTAAACGCAGTACGGCAAGTTGCGGGTACCTGGGGAAATACCGGTTCCGGTGCAACATTTATAAATACTGATCATTTTCTCGGTACCGGTCGGGTAACTGTTGCAACCATAGCGGCACTGACCGTTGCCGGCGCCGTCGGAGTGGACAAAGAATATGATGGCAATGACGATGCTGAAGTTGATTTCTCGGGCGCATCCCTCGTCGGAGTTATTGGAGGCGATGACGTCTCGATCGACAGCTCCGGTTACTCGGCAAACTTCGACAACAAAAATGTCGGTACCGACAAGGCCATAACCGTAACCGGTGTCGCCCTTTCCGGCGATGATGCCGGCGATTACACGGTTACTCAACCGGCGGGACTCACGGCGGACGTTACCATAAAAGCGGTCAACGTCACCGCTCAAACAGATACCAAAGAATATGATGGCGACAATACCTCAGCCGTTTCTCCGGTCGGAGACGCGCTTCAAGGTGCCGATACCTATGACACTGAAGGCACTCAGACGTTTGACGATGAGACCGTCGATAGTGGAAAGACTTTAACGGCTTCCGGCGCCGTCATTAATGACGGATTCGGCGGAGCTGACTACGACATTACCTACGTCGACGACTTTACCGGAGAGATCACCACGAAGGAGCTGACCGTTGCCGGCGCCGTCGGAGTGGATAAAGAATATGATGGCAATGACGATGCCGAAGTCGATTTCTCGGGCGCATCTCTTGTCGGTGTCTTTGATGGCGAGGATGTCTCGATTGACAGCTCCGCCTATTCGGCGAACTTCGACACCAAAAATGTCGGTACTGATAAGGCTATAACCGTGACCGGTGTCGCCCTTTCCGGTACTGACGCCGGCAATTACACGGTTGCTCAACCGGCAGGACTCACAGCGGATGTTACCGCAAGGGCGATCAACGTCACCGCCCAGACAGATACCAAAGAATATGACGGCGACGACACCTCAGCCGTTTCTCCGGTCGGAGACGCGCTTCAGGGTACTGATACATATAACAGTGAAGGTACACAAACCTTCGACAGCAAAGATGTCGGCACCGGTAAAACTCTAACAGCTTCCGGCGTCGATATCGCTGACGGAAATGGCGGAGCCAACTATGACGTTACGTATGTCCCCGACCTTACCGGAGAGATTACCGTTAAAACCGCCAGTTCTCCGGATGTTACGGCAAGTGATAAAGAATACGACCAAACCACTGATGCAGATGTAACGATTGGAACAGGAGCAGATTCTGCGGATTTTGCGGGAGGAGATGATGTGGCTATCGATGATTCTGACCCGTCAGTTCCGGGTGACTTCGACACGAAAGATGTCGGTACCGGAAAGACCGTAACGGTCCCCGGTGTCCTGACCGGTGCTGATGCGGGCAACTACACATTAGTTACGACCGCGGATATTAACGCCAAAGAGCTTTTGGGAAGTATTACCGCCGACGATAAGACGTATGACGGCAATACGGACGCAACCATCGCTACCCGCACGCTCGACGGGGTGATCTCCGGAGACGATGTCAGTTATACCGGCGGCGTGGCGACTTTTGACGATGCGGATATCGGCACGGATAAAACAGTTACTGCTACCGGCCTCAGTCTGACCGGTGATGACGCGGGTAGTTACACGGTCAACGATACCGCCCTTACTACTGCCAATATCACTAGCAGTGGCCACTCCTCAGGTTCTTCCTCCATCACTCAGACCTTCCCAACACCGACTCCCAGCCCGGGCACATATGACACACCCGGTTCGCATGGATTTACCAGTTTGGACGATCTGGACCTGCATGAGGGCGATATCATCGGCGGCGCCGGTCCGGATGACCCTGATGTTTATATCGTCAATATCTGGGGCTACAGGAGATTGTTCTTGAATCCCATCATCTTCAGCTTCTACAGCCACCTGTTGGGAGGATTCAGCGAAGTGCATCATATACCGGGCATATCGTGGGGCAAGTTCGTCACATCCGGCCTTTTCCAAAACTGTGAAACCAATGATGGGAAAGTGTATGCCGTGGAGGTTACCGGCGAAGATACCGGTAAGCTTCACTGGGTCAATGTTTCCGGCGACCAGGCCGTAGCTCAAGATCCGGACTTCTTCAAGAAGGTATTCTGCATCAACACAAGTGAGTTCAACTGGTATCCCATGGGCAATGACTATACATCGCTCGATCAGATTCCCAGTTACAACCGGTAGTCCGATAGGGTAGAGAACCAGCTACTTTTGATCTCGGATCACAAATCAACAGCCGCCACTTCTCGGATAAGTTTCTAAGCGTGCCCAGACCGCTAGAATCTCTGTGGCGGCTGTTGATTTTCCGTGCCTGTTTATCTATGCTGATCGTATATGCGAAAGAGCGCCCCTAAAACTCAATTTCGATGCGTGCTCCACGGCAGTTTCGGAAAGCATTTTGAGCTCATCAAGAAGGCTCATTCTATCTTTACGGCGGCGGGCATTGAGGTTGTAGCGCCCCGCTTCTCCGATATCGTCTCATATCGGGATGGCTTCGCGCTTCTTGAGGGCGAAGAGGACAAAGACCCGAGATTGGTAGAACTTCTGTATCTGCATCATCTCAAGCGGCTCGGTCCGGACGGGTTCAGCTATTTCGTGAACCCCGAGGGATACATCGGCAAGAGCGCTTCCTATGAGCTCGGTATTGCCCAGGTCACGAATGTCAGCTGCTTCTTTATGCATCCCTTGGCCGACCATCCCGCGTATTTCCACAAGAACTCGGTATGCTCGCCCGAATCGCTGGCCGGATTCATCGCGCAAAAAGTACGGGTGCCCCAACCGAAGGTCAGGAACAATGAGCGGGCGATCCATAAGCTCTG
>JAHFKT010000034.1 GCA_023245235.1 Candidatus Yanofskyibacteriota bacterium | reverse complement strand
TGCATGATGCGGCATTACTGGAGGACCAGGTCAGATTGACATTGCTGTTCCAGGGCACGGTGATGGACCCGCCGGAACCGTTGGCCTGGATGGTTACTGACGGGGCTGAGACCGTGACGGTAACACTGTTTGATACATTTGAACCGTTAAAACCGGAACAGGTTACGGTGTAAGTATGGTTCGAGATCAGGGAGCCGGTCGAGCCCGAACCGTTCGTCCCCGAACCGATACCCGGCACATTGCCGGAAGAACTGTTGGTACAGGACCAGCTGACCGTTGATGAACCGCCGTAGCCCACCGGATTCGGATTTGCGGAAATATTTGCCACAGGAGCCGGACAGGAACTGTTTGGCGGAGTGCCGACAGAGCAGCTGCCATTGCATTGGATACTACCCGAGTTGGTCTGGCCGCAGGCGTTGGCGCCCGAAGTGCAGGCATTGCCGTAACCCGGCGGGTTGGCGGGAGCTGAAGCGGAGCAGCTGCCGTTGCATTGAATCGTGCCGGAGTTTGATTGACCGCAGGCGTTGGAAGCGGAGCAGGAATTACCGTAGCCCGGCGGATTGGCGGGCGGACCGCCCGCTGAACAGCTGCCGTTGCATTGAATCGTGCCGGAATTGGTCTGACCGCAGGAGTTGGCTGATGAGGAGCAAGAATTGCCGGTACCGGGAGCACAACATGATTGAGTATTGCAGGATTGAGTATCGGGGCCGGAACAGTCCGCGCCGCCATTGGCGGGAGATGGATTCGTGCAGGTACGGGTCTGGGTACCGCCGCCGCACGTAGCACTACACCCGCTCCAGTCGCTCCAACCGCCGTCAACGGGCGTACATGCGGGGGCCGAAAAAGTCCGGCTCTGGGAGTCTCCGCCATTGCTGTTATTTATACTGATACTTACGTTATAGCTCGCCCCGCACACTTCGGGATAATCATGCGAGGCACCGAAGTAGCCGCCCCCTATTCCGATACCGGGCGGGTAGTCAAGCTGTCCGCCATTGCCGTCCCCCCAATTAACGTACGCGTGGGCCCAGCTGTCATTGTAGTTTAACAGAAACGGCTGGATATCAAGATGGTATCCGTCAGGATACCATCCGGGAGAAAAGGTGCAGTCTGAAAAACCGATAAGAGGGTAATTATGGAAACATGGCGGGTTCGTGTGGGCGCCCGCCGGATTAGACTTCAGGCTTATAAACAAAACCGCGCTTATTATGCATAAGCCCAGGAGAAGAGATATATAACGAGTTTTTTTATTCTCTATCAATTTTATTCAACAGATCTAATACCATTTAATTGTAGTATGAACCCGTTTTGCGCACAATAAAGGTCTTTCTGCTCTTTTGACGTTTCGACATGACCTACGATATACTTTTAAATAGTCATCCGGGGATATGTTGAACAAGAAACAAACACTTATCATCTCTGTAGCTATTCTTGCGGTTGCTGCCATTGTAATAGCGGCGATCTTTCTCTATCAAAAAAGGAGCGGCGTTACTAATCAGTCGGTAGTCGGCAGAGTGCTATGCTTCAGTACCTCCCCTGACCCGATCTTAATGACCGGCTCAAGTCCGAATATTAACGGGAATTTCTTTGCCGATAGCCATTGCCGGACATTATACGTTTCAAAATTAGACAAGCCCGATGAAAGTTTATGCTACGATGTCTGCCGTCAGACCTGGATTCCGTATATAAAGACAGAAGCTGAACACAATGACCTTCCGGCCATAAACAACCTCCCGGAAGATACTGTATCGAAACAAGCAAAGACCCTTACGAGACGTGATGGGAGCCAACAATATTCGATCAATGGCCGGCCTCTTTATTATTACAGCGGCGATAGAAAAGCCGGCGATACGAACGGCCAGAATTTAGAAAAAGGTAACTGGACAGTGGCCCAATAGAAAAACGGCCGGTCGGCCGTTATGGTCTTAGGTCGGGAACTAGAAGAGTCTCACTCCTACGCCGACATAGACTGTCGGAACGAAACGGTACTCTCCGTCCAAACCCTGGAACACGAGACTGCCGTTGTTGAATTGGAAGGTATCGACAATGAACTTATCGATACCGACACGGGTACCGGCCTCCAAAAGGAGTGGCCCCACTTTCTGGCCGATGCTCACATCGAAGAACGGATAGAGCGTGCCGGTGTCTTTGACGCCGACAGGCATCCAGGCATTCCGCTCTATATACACGCGCCGGTACGAGGCCAGCGCTCCGGATTTGTACGTGAAGCTGGTCTGTTCAAATCGCGGCGAGGGCTTGCCCCACTCGACGCCGAGACCGGGCTTTACAAAGAACCCGTGCGTCTCTGCTTTCCAAAAGAACTTGCCGTTGACGTAGTGTCCGTAATCTCCGGCTGCGAAATCTTCTTTCCGGTAGCCTACGGAAAATCCCGCAAAACCCGCATGCCGTTTGGCCCAGTGCTCCTCGATCTCAACCGCGAGATCATTGAAGCGATAATTGGAACCGTAGAGATCGAAATCTCCGTGCGATACTTGTACTTTGAAGTACGTTCCCGGCTTCGGCGGCTTTGACTCCGTCGGTTGCTCCGGCTGCTGCACCACGGCCACATCTTGGACCGGTACTGCAACAGTTTGAACGTCCGTCTGCTGTGTCGTTTGGGCAAAAACCGGCCCGCACATGACAAGCAACGGAAGAAGGAACACTACACTCTTCTTCATAATCTTCGCCCTTTTATCATTGCATACCCGCCAAGGCTTTGTACAGCGGAGAGTATGTCATCTGGGTCGCATCGTAAGGATGCTGGATCAAGCTGAAACCGGCATCCGGAGGTCCGTCTCCCGCCCATAACGCATACCAGTAAATTCTTTCAGCGCCGAGCGCACTGGCGAGCCGGGGGTAAAAAGATTTAACGTGTGAAATGTGATTGGACTGAGGGATATCACCTGTTTCCATGACCCAGATCCGGTAGCCTCCCTGGCTCGGATTATCCAGATATTGGCTCCGTGCGGAAACATATTCGCCGAAGGCGTCATCGCTATACAGATTGATGCCCACGATGACCCGCTGGGGAGATATGGTCTCGGGCCTCAAACCAAGTTCGGTCATTCTCTTCAATTCACTGCCTCCGTATGAACCGGAGCCGATCGTGGACTGGGTCATGAGCGTGAGCGAGGGATACGTTACAACGACATGGCGGTAGATCTTCAGGAACACATCCATATACTGCTCGATGGTCATTTTGGGCGTGCCCTGGGATTGGTTGATGGTCGTAACCTCGTTGCCGATCTGGAAAACCCTGATGTCGGGATAGATCGAGATGTACCGGTCGATCATGGCTTCCGGATTCGGATCAAAGAGATCCTGGTTCGGCACGATTCCGGTCATTTCGATGCCCAGAGAAACGAGCATCTGGGTAACCGGGTCCCTGTAAGAATTCAGGCCCACCCGAGCGCCCCTGACCATCCCCCTGGACTTCAGGGCTGATAAGGCTTTCCTGTAGCCTTCAACGGCGCCGCCGTCAGGCTGAACAACCAGATATGGCGACCATTGGATCTGCCCCTCGGGCGTATCCACCGCGATCAGACCGCTGTCTGATGTCGCTGTCGGTTCTGTCGGAGAGAAGAACCTTGAATTACAGTTTACGGAAGCCAGAAGACAGGCCGCCGAAATGAGGAGGAGGGCTATTCCGTTCTTTTGTGGTATCACTTTTTGTTAAGGCGCGTGCTTGATATGTAGCATTAAGCCGGCCGGGGAGTCAATTCATGATTGACTCCATTTTTTCGGTACCGTATAGTAAAAAAGCTCTTTAACATCTCAAATGAACAGGTTGAAGAAGCTTGGACTTCCGCTTCTCTTTATCCTTTTTTGTAGCGGCTGCAAAGATTGTCAGCCTGATATTCTGAACCCAACCGGCCCGTCGGGTCCGTCCGGCCCGTCAGACCCTT
>JAHFKT010000020.1 GCA_023245235.1 Candidatus Yanofskyibacteriota bacterium | reverse complement strand
CACGCCGACGCCTACTCCCACGCCGACGCCTACTCCCACGCCGACGCCTACTCCCACGCCGACGCCTACTCCCACGCCGACGCCTACTCCCACTAACCTTATAGGCAATCCATCTCTCGAAACGGCCGGCGCCAACGGCCTCCCGGCCGGCTGGTTCAACGGTTCATGGGGGACGAACAATGCCGCCATCACCTATCCCGTAACCGGCGTGAGCGGGGGAGTTGCGGCCCGCATTGACATTACTTCATACTCCAACGGTGATTCAAAGTTGTATTTCGCCGACGTTCCGGTCACATCAGGCCAGACCTATATCTATTCTGATCAGTACATCAGCACTGTTTCCACCGAGATTGATGCCCGCGTTACCGCGACCGGCGGAGCCGTTCAGTACGCATATATCGGCACCGTATCTCCGGCCGCATCATGGACTCCTGTTTCGTTCAATTTCATCGCCCCAACCAACACCCAGTCCGTGACCTTTTTCCACGTACTCCATTCGGTCGGCTCGTTGACCATGGACGATGTGTCCCTGACGTCCGCTTCGGCACCGACATCAAATGTGATAGCCAATCCTTCCGTTGAGACCGGCGCCAATGGCGTCCCTGCCGGCTGGTCCCGAAGTTCATGGGGAACCAACAATGCCAGCCTTACTTACCCGGCCACCGGAACCAATGGCGGGAAGGCCGTCCGTATCGATGTCACGTCGTATACCAGCGGGGACGCGAAATGGTATCCCAATCCCGTGGCGGTCACGCCGGGCGACTCGTATGATTTTTCCGATTGGTATCAGTCCAACACGGTAACCTACCCGGTCATTGATTTCACGTACAACAACGGCACTCATTACTATCTGGGTCTTCGTTCCGCACCGGTCACATCCGGCTGGGCAAAATACGGAGAGTCGTTCCAGGTTCCGGCCAATGCCGTAACTATGACGGTGTACCATCTCCTGAAGTCGACCGGTTCGCTTACGACCGATGATTATTCTCTGGTCAAATTCACTCCCAAGGGTTTTAATCGGCCGATCGTCACGCTGACCTTTGATAATGGTTTCGAAGATAATATTACAACCGTTATGCCGTTGATCGATCAATATGGAATAAAAGTTACCGAATGTATCTCCACCCTATATACTGAAGGCATCCCGGCCCAAGAGACCCTTGTTCGAGCTTTTGCAACTGACGGCAACGAAGTATGCTCTCACTCAACGGATCATTCCTTGAACATGACCACGTTGACCGTGCCTCAGTTGGATTACCAGTTGTCCCACTCGCAGACCTACTTGCAAAATCTGACGGGCCAGCCGACCTCTGACTTCCTGACCCCGTTCGGCGCGTATAACGATACTGTTCTGACCGAGATCAAAAAGTATTACCAGGCGCACCGTACAACCGACGAAGGATACAACACCCAGGAGAACTTCGACCCGTACCGATTAACGGTGCAGAACATGTTGAGCACGACCACACTGGCCCAGTTCCAAAGCTGGATAAATCAGGCGGTCAAAGATAAGTCCTGGCTCATCCTGGTCTACCACCGGGTGGCGCCTTTGAACCTCACTGTTTGGGATACTCCGCAGGCAGATTTTAAACCCCAGCTGGATATCATCAAAAATGCGGGCATCACCGTAGAGAGAATGGACCAGGCCCTGAATGAGCTTACTCCTCAACTTGCACATTAAAGGAATTCGGGTCTGAAAAGTGGTACAAATCGCTTAAAACCTAGGCGATTTGTACTTTAAACTTCAATATTTGACACTGGACGTCAATTCATGCTATAATATAGCCAATCGTGATTCCTTAACAATGAGGCAAACTTAGGAAGGAGTATCTCGTATGAGATTGTGTGTTTTGATCCCGGCGTTCAACGAAGCGAAGGTCATCCGGCGGTCGATCCTCAGCGCATATGGCGCGGGGCTTGATGCGCAGGACGTCTACGTGGTGGACGACGGGTCCAAGGACAACACGGCGGAGGTCGCCCGGTACTACAAGGCGCAGGTGCTTTCCAAGCCTAACGGCGGGAAGGCAGCGGCGCTCCGGTCCGGCATCGACCACTTCGATCTCACATCGCGCTACACGCATGTCATGGTTCTCGACGCGGACAGCATCGTGGACCCGGACTATGCGAAGGCGATGGAACGTGCCACCGTTCGTCATCCGAACGCAGTTCTCTTCTGCGGCCGCCAGTGCAGTCAACGCGGCCCGTGGAACTGGCTGACGGCGTATCGCTCAGTCGATTACGCAGTGTGGTGCGGCGTCTACCGCGAAGCTCAGCACGCGACGGGGACGGTCAACGTCGCGCCGGGATTCGCATCCATGTACCGGATGGACACGTTCGCGTCGTTGGACTTTGACGGCGGAACGGTCGTCGAGGACATGGACATGACGATGCAGCTTCAGCGGCGTAGGGAAGAGATCGTCTACGTGCCGGACGCACTGGTCGCAACACAGGACCCGTTGAAGTTGAAAGACTTCATCGGTCAGATGATGCGCTGGTACCGTGGAACGTGGCAGGTCGTCAAGAAGCATCGTCTCGGCGGGATGTGCGAACCGGTCGATCTCAAGATCGGCGCGCTCGTCCTCGGGCAGCTGCTCATCGGCCTGCTCATCGCGACCTTGCCCTTGTGGTACGGGTCCGACCCCCAGGTTGTCCGATACTCGCTCTGGGCGGGTGGGGCGATCCTGATGGGAGCGACATGCCGGACCGCAAGAAAGCGCGGCCTCATGTCTCAGCGCGTAGATGCAGAGTTCACATGGCTGGTCGGCGAGCAGATGCTTGTCGGCGCGCTCATCGCAACCCTGCCTCTATGGCTCTACTACTATCCGCAGCGTGTCCTGTTGGCGCTCGTGATAGATCAGGCGCTCGTTCTGACGTACACGATATTGACGGCAATTCGTGAACGTCGCATCGAACTGATCGTGCTCTACCCGACCTTCGTCATCCCGCGCTTACTCGGTTATTTCCTGTTTGCGTGGGCGTATCTGCTGGAACGACGGACAGTGGAGACGAAATGGTACTCCGTCGAACGGTACTCCTAGGTGTAAGGGCTATGAAAGCATTACAGACAGCAGTTCTCGTCACGCTTGCCGGGATCTGCATCGCCTGTGGCGATCATGGTCCCTTATCACCCAGCCCGGTTCCAACACACTCAACCCAACCGACCTCCAACCCTCCCACGACCGACCCTCCGGTATCGACTCCGGTGCCGGGGTCATGGTCGGACGACTTCAGTGGCGGCGTCCTGTCATCACAATGGCAGGCGAACGGCGGCGGGCGTTGGGGTGTTGCGGCAGATCACGTTGATATGTCGCAGGGGATGCTCGGGTTGCGTCTGACCCAGACGCGGAATGCGGATGGCAGTTTCACCTCTACCGGAGGTGAGGTGCAATCGCTGCAAACGTATGGGTTCGGAACGTATACGTGGGTGGCGCGCATGAGCAGTACGGCGTCAACACCCAACGGACCGGGTAATTCGGTGTCAGGCAGTTCGTCAGGTGTCTTCAACTTCTTCAACAACTCCGAGACGGAGATTGACTACGAAGTTGAGGGCAATCACCCGAACACGGTTCACATGGTGACCTGGCATATCACGCTTGCACCGACTGTAGCCGACGCTTCGGCGCCATCCGATACGGGGTTCCACGAGTACAAGTTCGTGTGGTACTCCGATCGCATCGAACGCTATATCGATGGCGCACACGTCGCTACTCAAACGACCGCTGTTCCAGTGACCCCTGCGTACGTGATGATGAATCACTGGGGTACCTGCTGCAGCAGTTGGGGCGGGCCGCCGACCGAAGGCACCCGCTACATGTGGGTTCGGAGCTTTTCGTTCGTTCCGAACCGCTAGTGCGTTTCACTCGTAAACCTCGTAAACCATCACACAAGGAGTTCCGATGAAGACACTCATCACCGCCGCGTTCGTTGCCCTTCTCAGCGTCGTCGCCGTGCAGAACGCATCGGCGCAGTCGGGCACGTACTACCCGGGGACGTTCTGGACCACCAACGGTACCATCAGCCCCGTCGAGAAGGGGAACATGGTGTCCATGTCGCACATCGAGCAGGGCATCGCCAAGAGCGGCGCCGAGCTGTTCGCCCAGTCCACCGTCGAGACCGACTCGAAGGGCTTCGACTGGAACCGGCGCATGATCAACGGCGTCGGCGTGCGTTTCACGCAGAGCATCGGCAGCGGCATGGTCCGCGTCGGCATGTCATACCTGTCGGAGCGCCGGTTCGTCAATCCGCAGACCACCAACGGTCTGTCGTTCACGGTGGACGCGTGGTTCGGCTGGAGCCAGCACGCGCCCGTGAACGTGCCCACTCCGCGTCAGTAACCCTCAAACCGCCAAGAAAGGAGCAGAATCCATGTACATCCCATCCGGCGGCAGCGGACACGTCATTCACCTGGTCGTGTCTGTCTTCAGCCGTCTCAGTCGCATCCTCGTCGGCGTCTAACGACCCGACCCCACCCCGTTCTTTCCTTGACCCCGGCCATCAGCGCCGAGGCAAGGCTCGATAGCGCCCGACGGCGCGTCGAGGCCACCTGCCCCCTGTTGCAACCGCAACAGCCGGGTAGGTGGTTTTTTCTTTTGAGAAATACGACCATGTACGATACGGAGTTCCGTATCGGTTTTCTTATAAAAATGAAAGAAACCTGATAGAATAAGAACTATGAATATTCATCCGCTGTTCGTCCATTTCCCGGTAGCATTACTGACCTTATATGCCGTTTTGGAATGCATCAGGTTCAAAAAGCTGAATGACTTACCGGCTTGGCCGTACCTGAAGATATCATTGCTGGTGCTTGGTACGGTCGGCGCGCTTGCGGCACTTCTGACCGGCGATATGGCTCGCCAATTCCATCGCGATGTGCGGCAGCTGGTTTCGATGCACGAGCTATTCGGCCAAATGACCACCATTATCTTCGGCATCCTGGCCGTGAACTATATCATCCTCATAGCCGAGAGATTCGGTCTAAAAGGATTCCTCCCGCCGTGGCTTCAAAAACTATGGGCCCTTCTCGTTACGGTCCGGAACGCGCTCTTCGGGACCCCGCTGGTAATACTGCTTGCACTGCTGGGCCTTGTGAGCCTGGTCATCACCGGCGCATTGGGCGGGATCATCGTGTATGGCCCATCGACAGATCCTGTAACTTTATTTGTAAATAAGGTCCTCTCTCCGTACTATAACCGCTGACCATAGGTAGGCAGTTTTTTTATTTTCTGTAACATTTCGGCCCGGTATACCGTATATAATTTCTGTATGCGGACTTATAAGAGCCGCATATTATTATCTAATTCACATCACCTATGAAGAAATACCTATTATCGCTTCTGATCGTTATTGCCTTTGTCGGATACGTGCTCTATCAACGCGGCACCAATGTCATTTCTATTTTTAACGAAAATGACCGCCATCCGGTAACCATCCCTTCGTCACTGGCCTCACCGGTCTCTACATCTGAGAGTTTACCGTCGGCAACCGGCACGCCGCCGGCGACAGTTACCCCGCGGCCCCAGACGGGTATGTATAAGGACGGAAGCTATACAGGTCCCGTTACCGATGCGTATTACGGGAATGTTCAGGTCAAAGCAGTCATCAAGAACGGTAAAATTTCGGACGTCCAATTTTTGCAATATCCGAATGACCGCGGCACCTCCCGCGAGATCAACGGCCAGGCAATGCCGTACTTGACCCAGGAAGCTATCCAGGCTCAGAATGCCAATGTCGATATCATTTCCGGTGCGACCCAGACGAGCATAGCATTCAGAGAATCTCTCGCTTCGGCGCTCTCTTTGGCCAAGATCTAAGAATATGAAGGAAACCAGAATTCTGATGGGTATGCCAATCACCGTGGAGATCCCGGGTGACGGCTCCGTTCAAGCGGCTATTGACCGTGTTTTTGATTACTTCAAATACGTTGATGAGAAGTTCAGCACCTATAAAGACACCAGCGAGATCACCGCTATCAACAGAGGAAAGCTTACCGCCGACAATTACAGCGAGGATATGAGGGAAGTGTTGCGTCTGTGCGAACAAACTAAAAAAGAAACCGACGATTACTTTAACATCGTCACGCCTGCCGGCAGTCTGGACCCCTCGGGCCTCGTAAAGGGCTGGTCCATCTATCGTGCCGCAGATCTTCTGAGAGGCATGGGGGTCAAAGAGTTCTACATTGATGCCGGCGGTGATATCGAAGCAGCGGGTAAGATATGGAAGGTCGGCATAAAAAATCCGTTCAAGCAGGAAGAGATAGTCAAAGTGTTATATGTGCAGGATGCGGGCGTAGCGACCTCAGGTACTTATATCAGGGGGGAACATATCTATAATCCGAAGGATTCCAATAGGCCGGCCAATGATATTATGAGTTTAACGGTCATCGGCCCGAATATCTACGAAGCCGATCGTTTCGCCACCGCGGCATTTGCCATGGGTAAGCCGGGCATTATGTTTATCGAAAATTTGAAAGGATTTGAAGCATATATGATAGACCGCAACGGCATCGCAACAATGACGAGCGGTTTCGGGCCGTATACTAAAGAACCGGAACTATGATGAGATCCATCGACAATATACTGAACAGGATAACAATGTACCGCCTGGTTTTATATTGCTTAATGGTGCTTTGGGCCGTCGCGCTGATCTTCAGTTTTACCGGTATTCTGGCCTATCAACCGACCGATGTCATATTCTCAGGACTGCTCATACTGTTTACATGCTGGTTCACGAACTCTCTGTTCGGCAGCGCCTTTGAGGCGCCGACCAATGTGGAGTCGGTATATATCACTGCGCTTATTCTGGCCCTCATCATCACTCCGGTATCGGTGACGGCGGGTAACTTCTATGACAAGCTCTGGTTCCTGGTCTGGGTATCCGTATGGGCGATGGCGTCCAAGTTCATTCTGGCCATCCGCAAGAAACATATTTTCAATCCGGCCGCTTTTGCGGTCGCACTGACCGCGCTTACCATTAATCAGTCGGCGAGCTGGTGGATCGGCACTTCTGTGATGCTGCCGTTCGTATTGGCGGCAGGGTTTCTGATGGTAAGGAAAATAATCCGCTGGGACCTGGTATTGAGTTTTTTGGCCGCCGCAGGCATTTCTCTGGTCGCCTTCGCGTTGTTAAGAGGTGCCGACCCCTTGTCATCGCTCCAAAAATCGATTCTCGATTCTCCGATATTTTTTTTCGCATTCGTAATGCTCACGGAACCATTGACCACGCCCCCGACAAAGTGGCTGCGCATATGCTACGGCGTATTCGTCGGTTTGTTGTTCGCCCCATCCGTCCATATCGGGCCGGTTTATTCGACACCGGAACTGGCATTATTGACCGGTAATGTATTGTCGTATCTCATCAGTCCCAAGATCAAGTTAATGCTAAGACTCAAGAAGAAAGTTAAAGTTACGCCTGACGTGTATGATTTTGTGTTTATACCGGACCGGCAATTAAAATTCAAGGCGGGGCAATATTTAGAATGGACCATTTCCGCCGTCCGGGCTGATTCCAGGGGCAATCGGCGGTATTTTACGATCGCTTCATCACCGACGGAATCCAAAATTCATATGGGTGTTAAATTTTATCCGGAGCCGAGCACTTTCAAACGCTCATTGGATTCAATGAACGTCGGCGATATGATCGTGGCCTCACAACTGGCGGGGGATTTCGTGTTACCGAATGACGCGAAGCAAAAATTGGTGTTCATCGCCGGAGGCATCGGCATCACGCCATTCCGCAGCATGATCAAATACCTTCTTGATACCGGGCAGCCACGGGATGTGGTTCTGTTATATTCTGGGAAGACCCAGGCCGACCATGCCTATCGGGATATCTTTGATGCCGCCCGGGAGCAGCTGGGGATCAATACGATATATGTAGCAACTGATACGAGCGGTTTTATCACGGCTGAAATGATCCGGAAAGAAATACCTGATTTCAATGAACGTACCTTCTATATTTCCGGGCCTCGTTCAATGGTCGTGGCCTTTGAAGATGCGCTCAAAAACCTTGGTGTTTCCCGCAACCATATAAAAACCGATTTCTTTCCGGGTTTCGCGTAGGCCGGAAGAACCATTCTTCGAGGGGTACGATCCGATATTTCCTACTTGTATGATTTATGGAATTATGGTACTGTCGAATTATGAAAGATCACGAATTTTACGGCACCACAACTCTCGGTGAAAAAGGCCAGGTCGTAATACCGGTCCAGGCGCGCGGATCATTGAAACTGAAAAAAGGAGAGAAACTTCTGGTATTCAGTTTCGGCAGAGACATGCTCGCGTTCGCCAAGCTCGCCCAGGTCGAACAGTTTGCCCACAACATGGAAAAGCGGCTTCAGGGCATCAGGTCGATCCTCAAGAAGCAACGCAGACAACGTAACAGTTACGGCCAATAGGCGTATATATTCAATATGAATTCAATTATCGTCTGGGTGCGGGGTCATAAAATTCTGGGCTCACTGTTCGCAATTATTGCCGTTGTCGTAGTCTATTACGGCTTTTTTCGTAAGACGGCCGGTCAGACCCAGTATGTTCTGGCGGCGGTAGAAAAGGGCACCATTGTTACGTCTATTTCCGGAAGCGGTCAAGTTTCCGCGTTGAATCAAACGGATATAAAACCGAAGGTTTCCGGTACTCTAACGTATATTGGTGTCAAAGCCGGACAGCAGGTTTCCGCCGGCCAAGTTCTGGCCTCCGTGGACTCCAGAGATGCCCAGCGAGCGGTGCGTGACGCCCAGATCGGTCTCGAGAGCGCCCAGATAGCTTTGGAAAAAATGCGTCACGATCAGGAAACCGGCGCCGTAACAACGGCCGATGATCTGACCCAATCGTACAAGGACGCATACAGCAGGGTCTCAGACGCATTTTTAGATCTGCCGAATATAATCGAACTGGCCCGGGGCGTACTTTATGACGATACTGTTAGTCCGATAGGCGGGTGTTCTCCGAATATTTGCGAGTATGTCGAGTTAACCAGTCAAGATTTCAGATCGGGATTTTTGCCGATCACTGCCCGAGCTGAGAGTGATTATAAGCTCGCCAAAGATGTATACGATTCTAATTTTGCAGCCTATCAGAACGTGAGGTTCGATGCTTCACCGGAAGAGATAACGGCTATATTAAAAACAGCCGAAAAAACTGCCCAAATTTTAGCCCAAGCTGTTAAAAGTGAGCAGACTATGCTCGATACTTTAGTGACCGAGATCAAATATGAAGCCGATCTGAAACTTCGCGGAGGAGAAGTGCCCCAGCAGGTCACTACGTATCAAAACAATATAGACAGCGCAGTCAGCAACCTGAACAGTATTCTCTTGAGCCTGGGTAATGCCCGGCGATCTATTGAATCAGCCCAGACGTCTCTTGAAGATGCGGCGCTTACTAACCCGACAGATATAAGGAGCCAGGAAAATACAGTTGCCCAAAGACAGGCGGCCCTCGAGGATGCCCAGGTAAACTTGTCAGATTATACTGTCCGCGCTTCTTTCTCCGGAGTCGTGGCTAACTCAGATATTAAGGTAGGAGATTCAGTATCGGGCAGTACTATTATAGCGACCTTACTTACCAAACAAAGCATTGCTGAAATTTCATTGAATGAGATCGATGTTTCAAAAGTTGAAGTCGGACAAAAGGCCACCCTGACCTTTGATGCGATCGATAGCCTGACCATTGCCGGAGAAGTTTCAGAGATAGATACCCTGGGGACCGTTTCACAGGGCGTCGTAACGTATGATGTTAAGATCGGTTTTGACACTCAAGACGAGAGGGTAAAGCCGGGCATGAGCGTCTCGGCGGCGATAATCACCGATGCGAAACAGGACGTGCTGATGGTTCCGAACTCAGCTATTAAAACAACGGGCGGGATAAGCTATGCTGAGGTGCCGCAGGACCCGACCGGACTTTCAGCCAATACGGCCGGAGTTGTTCTTAACCCGGCGCCTAAACAGCAGTCTGTGGAGGTGGGAGTCGCAAACGACTCGATGACAGAAATTACGGGCGGTCTTAAAGAAGGCGACCTGGTCGTGACCAGAACAATTACTTCGTCGGCGGCAACTACCCCAGCCCCTCAGACAAGGAGCATATTCCAGACCGGCACCGGCAGGACTGGAGCAGTCCCGGGAAGATAATCATGATAAAATGCGACAACATAACAAAGGTATACCAGAGCGGAGACATCGAAACCGTCGCATTAAAAGATGTTTCTTTTGAGATCAAAGATGGCGAGTTCGTGGCCATTATGGGTCCATCCGGTTCGGGTAAATCAACCCTGATGCATATTATCGGAGCACTCGATACACCCACCAGCGGCAAATATATCCTCGACAGCCACGACGTATCAAAACTTACCGATGACGAGCTCGCCGATATAAGAAAGAATAAGCTGGGATTCGTATTCCAATCGTTCAATCTTTTACCCAGGGCAACCGTCCTCCGCAATGTTGTCCTCCCGCTCGTGTATTCGGGAGTGCCGAAAGAAAAAAGGGAACCGAAAGCCAAAGCGGCTCTTGAAAATGCGGGTTTGGACGAGAGCCATTTTTATCATCACTCGAACCAGCTTTCCGGAGGGCAGATGCAGAGAGTCGCAATTGCCCGGGCTCTGGTGAATAATCCCACCTTGATACTTGCTGATGAGCCGACCGGCAACCTGGATACCAGGACCGGAGAAGTGGTTCTGCATACTTTCCAAACTCTGAATGAAAAACAGGGCCGTACGATAATTATTATCACCCATGAAAGGTACGTCGCCGAACACGCAGACCGTATTATAACGATCCGCGACGGCGCCATAGTTTCCGATGAAAAGAACAAACACAAAATAAGGGCAACGCACCTGAACTAATATGATATTTTCGGATCTTCTTAATGAAACCTCAGCCGCTTTATTGGTCAACAAAGTCCGTACAGGTTTGACTATGCTCGGGATCGTCATCGGCATCGGTTCCGTTATCGCCATGATATCCATCGGCCAGGGAGCTCAGAGTACTATCCAGTCAAGCATTCAGGGTCTTGGGTCCAATCTGCTTACCGTAATTCCGGGCACCCTTGAACCGGGCCGGGGACAGGTATCTTCCGGCCGCGGTTCGGCCGAAACTCTTAAGAACCCCGACGTTGAAATCGTAAAGAATATCCAGGGAATAGCGTATGTCTCTCCGGAGCTTCAGAGACGTTTCCAGATAACATCTCCTGTCGGCAACAACACCAACTCTATCGTCATCGGCGTTGAACCCGACTACGCCTCCGTTCACAACGTGAATACTGATAGCGGCTCTTTTATTTCCGATGCGAATTTACGGAGCATAGGCAAAGTGGCCGTACTCGGTCCCACGGTGGCCTCCGATCTTTTTGGCGACGGCACCGATCCGGTCGGTCAGATAATCCGTATTAACAAGGTTAATTTCAAAGTTTTAGGTGTGCTTCAGGCCAAGGGCGGCTCCGGCTTTGCCAGTCCTGACGATACCGTCTACGTTCCGTTGACGGCCATGCAGAAAATAATGACCGGAGCGGATTACCTTTCCACCATAGCGATAAGCGTGGCCAATAAAGACGATATGGCCCAGGTTAAGGATGATGCCACTTTTGCCTTGGCCGAAAAACATCGTGTCGATCCGGCGGCGCCTGATTTTTCGATCATCTCGCAGGCGGACATACTCGGAACCCTGAACCAGATAACCGATACTCTCACGCTTTTCCTGGCTTCCATTGCCGGCATATCTCTGGTGGTCGGAGGCATCGGTATAATGAACATGATGCTCACGACCGTAACCGAGAGAACCAGAGAGATAGGGTTACGGAAAGCTATCGGTGCGAAGCGGAGGGACATCAGTCTCCAGTTTTTGACGGAGTCGATAATGCTTACCTTTACCGGCGGTTTTATCGGTGTTGCACTGGGCTGGGCGATAAGCTTGCTTGTTTCGAATTTAGCCGGAATAGCGACCTCAGTTTCCATATCTTCAATTTTATTAGCATTCGGCGTATCAGCCGCTATCGGGATA
>JAHFKT010000019.1 GCA_023245235.1 Candidatus Yanofskyibacteriota bacterium | reverse complement strand
CTTCCTTATCATTCGGCACTTCCGCGGTAGGTTCAGGCTCTACCGGCACCCTGGCTCTTCTGACCGCCGGCACACCACGCCTATATATAGGACAGAGCGGTAATGTGGGGGTGGGGACGACGGTGCCGGCCAGTTTGCTGAACGTCTCCGGCGGCGATATCACCGTGAGTCCGTTGTCAGCCACCGACACCGGCGGACTCCGCTTCCGGGAGCTTTCTGCGAACGGCACCATGTATGTCGGATTCAGAGCTCCTCCTTCCATTGCTTCATCCCAGACCTGGATCCTGCCTTCAGCCGACGGTACTAACGGCCAGGTATTGCAAACCGGCGGCGGCGGTACCTTGAGCTGGGCAACGGTCAATCCCATGACGGCCGTCGGCGATCTTATTTACGGCGGCACAGTCGTTAACGGTCTTGCCACTCCGACCAGATTAGCTGATGTCGGAACCGGCTCATGTCTTCTGTCCGGCGGTGTCGGCGTCGCGCCGTTATGGGGTTCGTGCGTCGCCAATGCTCCGGCCGGTTCCAACACCCAGGTCCAGTTCAATAACTCCGGCCTATTCGGCGCCGATGCCGCCTTCGCCTTTGACAATTCGACCGGAGTTAAAAGATTGACCTTGAGCTACGGCAATCAAACCGGAGAATACATACCGCTCGTGTTGCGAAATACGAACACCGGCTCCGCCGCTCAAACCGAACTTTACATCGGCAATGACGCCAACGCCGATTCTTTGGCCTTGGTGGTCAATAGCAGTATCTTTACCGGCGCGGCCAACCTGGCCAGCATATATAATAGGTATGCCGCTCCCCTGACGTTCGGAACTAACAACACCGAGCGGGTACGCATCGACGATGCCGGCAATGTCGGCATCGGCACGACGACTACTAACCAGGCGCTGTTTAATGTCGGTTCAGCCGGCCAGTTCAAAATTTCCAGCCTCGGCCTTATCACCGGTACCGGCGGCGCTACCATAACCGGCTCTTCCAGCTACAATACCAACTCCGGCGCCCCGACCAACATCGGGACCGGGTCAACGGCCAATGCCGTTACCATCGGCAACACAACCGCCGGTGACACCGTCGTCATCGACAGCAGCAACTGGCGGGTCAGTTCAGCGGGCGTCATCTCCGGCCTGACCGGCATGACCATTGCCGGGGACACCAACCTGAACATAACCGGCGGCGGCAACACGAGCATCGGAACCGGTTCTAATTCCGGTGCGGTGAATATCGGAACATCGTCCGGCGCCGTTACCATCGGCGGCGGCTCGAACACTCTCGCCATCGATACTAATTCGTGGGATGTGTCTTCGGCGGGCG
Source organism: Candidatus Yanofskyibacteriota bacterium (assembly GCA_023245235.1). Taxonomy (GTDB): domain Bacteria; phylum Patescibacteriota; class Minisyncoccia; order 2-02-FULL-40-12; family GWA2-44-9; genus JAHFKT01. Next base: position 11,188 of record JAHFKT010000019.1, on the reverse strand, counting down.
CGCTCTCCGGCCTGACCGGCCTTTCGGCCAATGGGACGCTTAACTTGAATACATCCGGTTCTACGGCGACAAATATCGGGACGGGATCTAACTCCGGCGGGGTTACTATCGGTAATGTCGGCAATACCCTCGCCATCACGACAAGCAGCTGGAGCGTAACTTCAGCGGGCGCGGCTTCCGGATTTACCACTCTCGGCACGGCCGGTCTTATCACCTCAGCGGGCGGCCTGACCGTCTCCAGCGGTTCCATTAATTTTAACGTCAGTACCACTACCGCCGCTCCGATCAATATCGCAACCGGCACATCAGACAGCCCGGTCAATATCGGAAGCTCAAACGCCCTCAGCCTTGTGACTATCGGTAATCTAACGAACGGCGGCGTCAATATCACCAGCGGTGCCAACTGGAGCATCAGTACCGTCGGCGCCTTTACTACTACCGGCCTCATCACCGCCAATGGAGGCCTGACCATCTCCAGCGGTTCTCTGAATGTGCTCGTCAACGATACAACCGGCAAGGTCATCAATATCGGAACCGGGACATCGAACGCCCCCGTCACCGTCGGCGGAGGCTCGAATACCGTCGCCATCAACGGCACCCCATGGGCCATAACTTCGGCGGGCGCGGCTTCCGGATTTACTACAGTCGGCGCGACCGGCCTCATCACCGGCACGGGCGGCCTGACCATCTCCAGCGGTAGCATTAACTTTAACGTCAATTCAAACTTTGCGACTAACATCAATACCGGAACATCGTCCGGCGCCGTCACCGTCGGCGGAGGCTCGAATACCGTCGCCATCAACGGCCTCAACTGGGGCATCACCACCGCCGGCGTCGCCACCGGCTTTACCGGCATCACCAACACCGGAACGCTTACTTCGTCAGCCGGTAACATCAATTTGAATGCCAGTTCCAGCACCAGCACAACTAACATCGGCATCGGCAATACGACCGGCCAGGTTACGCTCGGCGGCGGCTCGAATAATGTCGTCGTCAACAGCAGCAATTGGGCCGTGACATTAGCCGGCAACGTTGGCATCGGCACGACGGTTGCGAGTCAGGTTTTGTCGGTCAGGGGTGCCGCCGGCAACAATGACATCGTTAATATTGCCTCCTCATCGGGTATCTCGGCCTTCTATATAACCAAGAGCAGTAACATCGGCATCGGCTCGATCAATCCGGTCAGTTTGTTCAACGTCAAAGGCGGCAACATCACATTAGGTTCTCTGACCGAGAGCACCACCGCCGACTTAAGGTTGCAGGAGACTTCCAATAACGGTGACACCTATGTCGGATTCAAAGCGCCGGCTTCGATTCCCCTATCCACGATCTGGACCCTGCCGTCGGCTGACGGCACCTATGGCCAAGTACTGATGACCGATGGCGGGGGCACCTTGATCTGGGCCGCTCCCGCATCCGTCAGCATGACCAACCCGATGACCACGACCGGAGACCTTATATATGGCTCGACCACGAGCGTCCCGTCTACGCCGGCCAGATTAGGCGTCGGCGCCAACGGCACGTGTCTTACATCAAATGGCACGTTGCCGGTCTGGGGCGGATGCGGCGGCAGTGCGTCCGCGGCCGGAGCCTCCGGCCTGGTCCAGTTCAGCAATGGCTCCGGCGTATTCACCGCTGATGCGGCATTCAAGTGGGATAATACGGCCAAAGCGTTCTATATTTCCAATCTCGCCGGCAATACTTCCTACGTTCCTTTCGTGATGAGGAACCGTACGGCCGGTACCGGAGCCACCACTGAGTTTGATATCGGCAATGATGCGGCCTCAAACTCATTCGCCATCATAGTCAACAGCAGTACGTTCAGCAGCAATAACAGTCTGGTTGCCATCAACAATAAATCAGCCGCCGCTACTTCAGGTCTGACCTTCGGTACCGGTGCCACTCCCACCGAGCGGATGCGCGTTGACGTCAACGGCAACATCGGCATCGGTTCAACCGCGCCCGGGGCTTTGCTGGATATAAAACAGGCTGTCATAAATGCCGCCACTGCCCCAAATATTCTGCGGGTGGCCGGCGGTACCAATACGGCTCTGACCGCCTCCACTGAAGCCACCGACGTGAACTTTGATCTTAGCCATACGGTCCAGTTCGCGACCGGAGCGTTAACGACCCAGCGGGCAATGCGTATCCAAGCCCCGACCTATCAATTTGTCGGCTCGTCTACTATCACGAACGCCGAGACCCTTGAGATATCGGGAGCTCCGGTAAAAAGTACTAATGCCACTCTTACCAATACGTATGCCCTTCGTATCTCCGCCGGCGCCGTCGGTGCGGCGGGCACCGCCTATGGCTTATATGCTGAAGCTCCGACCGGAGCCACCAATAATTTCGCCGCGGTATTCAACCCGACCAATGCCGTCCAGGGCAACGTCGGTATCGGCACTTCGGCGCCGACCCAGGGAAGGTTGATAGTATACGGCAACGATGGCACCTCTGGAAACGTCGGTATTCAAACCCGGGATTCTTCCGGAGTGGCCTTGTTCACGACATTGAATAACGGCAACGTCGGCATCGGCACGACGGCGCCGGGAGCACGCCTCGCCGTCGGCAGTACTTCGCAGTTCCTGGTCGACAACTCTGGTGTCGTTACGACCTCGGGTCTTATCACCGGCACCGGCGGGACAACGATCTCCGGAGCGGCCGTTAACTTGAACGTTGCCGACTCCAACAACGTCAATATCAGTACCGGCGCCTCCACGACCGGTATCGTAAATATCAAGACCGGAACGGGAAGCGGCGCCATCAATATCGGAAGCGGTACCAGTACTGGCGCCATTACCATCGGCAATACCGCCAACACCACCACCATCAACAGCGGCACCGGAGCCAGCAACTGGGGAGTGACCTCGGCGGGCGTGATAACATCACAAGCTATAATCCTCAATGGCAATTCCGGTACCGATACCACGGCTCTCTATATTCCTGACGGAGATATTGAAATTGATAAGAACCAGTCGAACAACCGGCAGATCGAGCTCGCGACCGGGACATCGGGCAGCCAGGTTCGTATCGGAGACGGTACCGGCATCGGCCAGATCTTTATCGGTAATGCATCGAACGGCCTTACTCTCACCGGCGGCAATATTCCGGGCACTCCCGGTACGGGCACTACCCTGTGGAGCATAACCCAACCCGGCGTCGCGTCCTTCAGAGGCTTCAATAACACGACCGGGACATTTACGACAGCCGGCGGCATCGTAAATATAAACGTTGATACCGGCGCGAGCGCGGTCAATATCGCGACCGGAACCACGACCGGCGCGGTTCATATCCAGGACGGCACCGGCGCCGGCGGTGTTACCATCGGCAGCACATCGGACACGACCGGCGTGCTCATCACCAGTCAGAATAACACCACTACCGGCTACACGATGACCGCCGCGGGCGCTCTGACCGAGTTCGGCCTCCTGACCGCCAAGGGAGGCATAACCGCCATAAACGGTACGAGCGGCGTACCCATCAACTTCAATGTCGGCGCTACCGGCGGCAACGCCATCAACCTCGCGACCGGCACGTCGGCTACCCCGGTTAACATCGGCAACGGCACCGGCGCCGGCACCATCGCTATCGGTAATTAAAATAATTCCATCGATCTCATCGGCGGAACCCCCGGCGGAAGCGCTACCCGTTGGAGCATGACCGCGGCCGGAGCTTTCACGGCGGTCAGTGAGGCCATCAGCGGCGCATATACCCAGAGCGGCGCGGCGAGTCCCAATACCTTTGCTTCGACAACGACATTCTCAAAAAATTCGGTCGCCGCCGTTTTCAGCGGCAATATCGGTATCGGCACGGCGACGCCTCAAACAGCCACCGCGCTCAGCGTAAGTTTTGACGGCACCGCCGCCCGGACCATTCAAGTGGACAGGAATACCAACACCGGAAATGTGCCGGGTCAGGCCCTTTCTATCATCGCCGGCATTGCTTCCAATAATAACGCCAACGGCCAGCGCGGCGGCCAGTTGAATCTCACCGCGGGTGATGCGGCCGGCACATCCGGCGCCGCCCAGGGCGGCAATGTCAGTATCATGGGCGGAGCCGGCGTCAACACCGGAGCGACGGGAGACATATTTTTGGCCGGTACGGCCGGTAATGTCGGCATCGGCACGACCGCAACCGGTTCAAAGTTGCAGGTCAACGGCAACACAGCTCTTGGTTATTCTACGAGTCAGGCCAGCCCGGCCAACGGTTTAACGGTCAACGGCAATGTCGGCATCGGCACGACGACCGCGGCTGAAAAGTTAGCTATAACCGGCAATGCTATTCTTAATACTCAAGGCTTGCTCGAATTCGGTGATGCCGACACATCCAACTGGGTAGGATTCAAAGCGCCGACAACCGTCACATCCAACGTGACCTGGACCCTGCCGGCCGCCGACGGCACCCGCGGCCAGGTCCTCTCGACCAACGGCTCGGGTACGTTGAGCTGGACGGCCAGCACATCGGTCGGCATGACCAACCCCATGACCACCAAGGGCGATATTATCTACGGCGAAACGCCGGTCAGCGGCACCGCTGTTCCGACCAGATTGGCGGCCAGTACCAACGGCTTCTGTTTGAAAACAAATGGCGCCGGTACGGCTCCGAGCTGGGGTACTTGTAACGGCACTGGCGCAACCGTGGCCGGCGCCGACAGTCAGATCCAGTTCAACTCCGGCGGTTCCGCATTCGGGGCAAGCGGCAACTTCAGATGGGATAATACGAACAACGTTTTGAAGGTCCACGGCGGTTCGTCCCAGGGACCCGCCTTAACCGTAACTACGACCGTGGCGAATCCGTTCACGGCCGCGGTCTTCCGCAATCTGACCACCAATACCAATACCGCCGAAACTGAGATAGATCTCGGCAACGATCTGGCATCGAACTCGCTCTCCATCATAATGTTCGGCAGTACGCTCGCGGGCAATTCGGGCAATGACGCCAACGCGGCCGAGTTCATTAACACCCGGAATGGGCCTGTAGTCTTCGGTACGAACGGCGCGGAGAATACCGCCGGGACCGAAAAAATGAGGGTCACGGCCGGCGGCAACATCGGTATCAATACGGTCACACCGTTAGCAAAACTGGAAGTGAACGGTAATATTTCCGCCATCATCGGCACGGCCGGTGCTCCCGGCTACACGTTCCGCGGGGATACGGATACCGGTATGTGGTCAAGTGCAGCGGGTAATATAAACTTCTCCAACAACGCTGTTGAGTCGATGCGTATTGATCCCACCGGCAATGTCGGCATCGGCACAACGTCAGCCGGTGCCTTGCTTGGTGTCGGCACCGCCTCCCAGTTAAAGATCACATCCGCAGGCGCCTTAACAACTTCCGGCCTCATCACCGGCACGGGCGGCATGACCATCGGAACCACGACCGCCTCTAACCCGATCAGTTTGAATAACGCCGCCGGGTCGAACACAACATCTGTCGGAACGGGATCAACAACCGGCACCGTCAGTATCGGAGGAAACAGTAATAATGTCGCCATCGACAGCAGTACGTGGGATATAACCGGTGCGGGCGTGGCATCGGGTCTTACCGGCCTCACTTCCGCCGGCGGCGTTATTAACTTAAATGCCGGTTCCAGTAACACAACCAACATCAACACCGGAACTAATACCGGCCTCGTTCACATCGCAGACGGAGGTACTTCGACCGGGGCGGTTGCTATCGGCGGAGGAGGAAATACCGTCGCCATCAACTCTTCCGCTTGGGGCATAACTGCGGCAGGCGTGATCTCCGGCCTTACCGGTATCACGAATAATAGCGGACCCATTACATTGAATTCGGGCGGCAACGCCATTAATATCGGAACCAGCGGCCAAACGGGCGTCGTTACCATCGGCGACGGAACACATACGGTCAACGTGAATACCGGCACCTGGAAAGTAACGTCGGGTGCCGTGACCGGCGTTACTACATTGAGCACCACCGGCCTCATCACCGCCGGCGGCGGCTTCGCGGTCACCACCGGGCAGGTTGATATCAATACCGGCGGCAACTCACTCAATATCGGAACCGGCACCCAGAGCGGCGGCATCACCATCGGTAAATCAACAGTCGTCACCAATGTCTCTACAAGCACATGGAACGTAACGAACGGTGCGGCTTCCGGCTTCACCACATTGAGCACCACCGGCCAGATCACCGCCGGCAGCGGCTTCGCCGTCACCGCCGGGCAGGTTGATATCAATACCGGCGGCAACACCCTCAACATCGGAACCGGCACCCAGAGCGGCGTCATTACTATCGGTAAGGCATCGGCAGTCACGAATGTCCACACCAGTACCTGGGATGTAACGACGGGCGCGATGACCGGTATGACAACTATCACCACGACCGGCAAGATAACTGCCGGCAGCGCCTTCCAGGTTACCGCCGGGCAGGTTGATATCAATACCGGCGCCAACACCCTCAACATCGGAACCGGCACCCAGACCGGCGCTATCACGATAGGAAAAACGACTCATACCCTTGCCCTGAACAGCAACGACTGGACCATCTCTACCACCGGGGTCATGACCGGTATCGGCAATATCACCAGCGACGGTGCATATACCCAGTCCGGCTCGTCGGTCAATACCTTCACCGGAGCAACAAACTTTACCGCGGCTACAACTACCGCCAACTTCAGTGCCAATGTCGGTATCGGCACGACGGCTGCGCCAGGCGCGCGATTGGAAGTAGACCAGACCACCGGTTCAAATATTTTGGAACTCAGGAACTCCAGTTTGGGCACCCGTGAATCATGGACATTCCGTCCGGTCACCAACGGCAGCGATACCGACATGCACTTCGGCGAATATCAGGCCGGAGCATTTGCTGACCAGGCGACATTCCAAGCCGGCGGTAATCTCGGTCTCGGAGGCGTAACCACGCCGGCCTCCCAGCTCGACATCACGTCGACCGGCACCTATGCGGCGGCCGGAGTTTCGGGCATCAACGTCCGGGCCCATACCGTCACGCTCTCCAGTGCATCTACCTACGCCACGATGCACGCAAACCAGATCGGAGCCATGACCCTGACCGGCAGCGTGGCTACTACGGTCACTGATGCGGCAGCTTTGAGTATCACCTCCGCTCCCATCAAATCCACGAACGTCGGTATCACCAATACCTACGGCCTCTTGATCTCATCCGGCGCTGTCTCGACCGCCAGCAACTCATACGGCCTCTTCGTGAACGCCCAGACCGCCGCTACCGGTAACTTCGGCGCTGTCTTCAATACCGGCAACGTCGGCATCGGCACGGCAACGCCGAAAGCACTCCTGCAGGTCAATTCCAACACCACCGCCGCGGGTATCACCAGTTTTGAACAGGCCAATGCGGCCGCTGATGCCTATGACCTCGTCTTCCAGAAAGCCCGCGGCACCGCTGCCGCTCCGACGATCATCAGCACGGCCGATGAACTCGGCACGCTCCAGTTCAAAGGCTGGGGAGGCGCAAGCGGCTTTATCACCGGTGCCGCCATCAAAGCCATCTCAGAAGGAACCATCGCCGATACCAGGGTTCCGGCCGAGATGTCTTTCTGGACCGGCACCAATGCCGCCCCGACGGTACTTACCGAGCGGATGCGCATCGACAGTGGCGGTAATGTCGGCATCGGCACGACGAATCCGCAAGCACAGTTCGCCGTCGGCACCACTTCCCAGTTCCAGATCAATTCCACCGGTAACATCATCAAACTGAACAACGTCACCACCTCCTTCCCGTCCTCCCAGGGAGCAGCCAACAGTCTTCTCCAGAATAACGGTTCCGGAACCCTGGTCTGGGCCGATCCCGCCAGTACCGGAGGCATCGGTTACTGGACCCGGACCGGAACAGTGCTGTCGCCGTTCAACAGCGGAGACAATGTCGGCATCGGCACGACAAGCTCGGCGTATAAATTAAGAGTAGAAGGCAAGATATTCGCTCTCACCCAGGGCACGGCCACGAATGAAGTATTGACCGCGGGCAGGACCGTTACAGCCGGAACCGGATTGACCGGCGGCGGCGCTTTGACCGGCGACATCACCATTAACAGTTACTGGACCCTGAACGCGTCGAGCTCCATCGGCCTCACGAATAACAACAGTGGCGGTAATGTCACCATCGGCTCGTCGGGTGCGGGGACACTATACATTCCCATCAACGGCAGCGGTGTGCATTTCCTCTGTCCGGGCGATGACGTGTGTTTTGACGAAGAAGCTGTTGCGGGCATGTACAGTCTCCGGGGTATGAATAATGGCGGTCCGGCCGGTATGTTTCTGGGCACTAGCGGCGGCGGTACGGTATGGGGGAACAGCGGCAACATCGGCATCGGCACGACTTCGGGCACCATGGACGCTACATTGGAAGTATTCGGTACTATGCACGCGACAAGCAACATCACTTCCGGCGGCACCGTAAGCGGCAGTTCGTTGTCCGGCACCTGTAACCTTGGTTTCAGCGGCACTGAAGGATCAGACACAGGAAATTCAAGCTCCGGAGACCCTGTTACTGTTAGCGCCACTGACTCCAACTGCGCCGACTATGCCGAAGTATATCTGTCGTCGGAACCGGCGGTTCCGGGCGACCTGCTTGCCTTTGACCCCGCTAATCCCGGCAAAGTGAAGAAGGCATCTGCGACTGACTCACCTGATGTTATCGGTGCCGTATCTACCCATCCGGCAAGCATCGCGGGTAACGGCCAGATAATCAGCGGTTCCTTGGCGGCCAATTATAACAATCCCAACATGCCGGCCGTGGCTTTGGTCGGCCGAACTCCGGTCAAAGTATCCCTTGAGAACGGACCCATCGCCGTCGGCGACCGCCTGACCGCTTCCAGCGTTCCGGGCGTGGCCATGAAAGCCAGTGAAGTCGGAACTGTCATTGGTATGGCAATGCAACCGTTGGACGTCGTCGCCTCCGGTTCGTATGTCCACGTGTTGACCTTCGTACACCCCGGCTACTGGGTGCCTGATCTCGGAGACCTCCCGGCATCGGCATCGCTTGATCCGTCCCTGGCCCTCTCATCGACCACCGGCTCAAGGTTCTCCCTGGCCAGTCTGTTCCAGTTCGTACTTGATCAGTTCAAGGGCATCGGGATAGATTTCAGCAGCAACGGCTCGTTCCATGCCAAGCAGTTGTGTATCGACGAGGTCTGCGTCGACAAGACCCAGCTTCAGCAGCTCCTCCAGAACGCGGGCATGACACCGGCTCCGAGCTCAACTTCTTCAGCTCCGACGCCAACGCCGTCCGATTCTTCTTCACCATCGTCAACGCCGGCTCCGAGCGACAGCTCAGCTCCGACGCCAACGCCGACTGACTCTTCATCACCGACTCCGGCGCCGTCAGATGTTCCAACCCCGGCCCCGAGCGACACCTCCACCCCGGCCCCGACACCTGACCAGTCAACGCCGGCCCCCGCGCCAAGCGATAATCCCCCGCCAACAGTATAAAAAGGTCCGAACTATACTAAATTGAGCGAAGCCCCAACCGCGCTGTGGCAATGGAGATCCGACAGTTGGCATGGTCGAGGCGGTATAATAGTCAGGCCTGCCGAGCAACTGTCGGGCGATATTAGGGGAGGTCACTGCGCTGGAGTGACCGGACCCGGCCACAGAGGGATTGGGGCGTAGCGAGTTTTGACACGGTGAGTCGGGGTCCAAGCAAGCGGTCACGTCGGAACATCAGAAATGAAACAACATCTATTAAAACTGAGTCCGCTCATCATCCTCGCCCTGGGCGTTCCGTTTTGGGCGCTGGCCACCGATTATACCGGCGGTGATTTCATCATTCCCGATCCGGTCATAGATTCACTCGGCGGTACGGCTTCATCTTCAAATTTCAGTCAGACGCAGAGCGGATTCCAGGCCGCCCCCGGCCGCTCGACGAGCTCGAACTTCACTTTGCTCTCGGGTTTCCAGTACTTCGACGGCTTTACGCCCCGGAGCCAGAACTGGCGCTGGTATGACGACCAGAACAACGAAACTCCCGCCGCCGCCCTTGCCGCTGAAAATATCGCCCCCATCGATATCGAAGACCAGAACATCATAAAACTGCGCATCTCGGTCGGAGAGCTGGCCGGCATAGCGTCGCCGAACCAAAAATTTAAGGTTCAGTTCTCAACGTCCCCGACTTTCACTTCGGTCACCGATGCCGTGGAGCAGGGCGGCTGCACGGTCAGTTCGGTCTGGTGCTATGCGGACGGCGTCGATGCCGACGGCGATACGGTCCAGAATAAGGTCCTCTCCGATGCCGACGCGTGTTCGGGCGGGAGCGGCAACGGCTGCGGAACCCACAACGAATCCGGGACCACTTCTTCAACGTTCGATCACAAGCGGGGCGCGGTCGTGGAATACGAGTTCACCGTAAAACCGGCCGGAGCGACGCCGAACATGACCTACTATTTCCGTCTTTATGACGTGACCAACGGTGCGGTCGTGGCGACCTGCACGGGCGAGAGTTTTCCGAGCTTGTCGACCGCGGGAGCCAATCTGACCTTTACGGTCAGCGGGTTGGCCAGCGGTACCAGTACCGGCGGGATCACAACTGACGTAGCCACCGCTACGACGAGCGTGGCTTTCGGCGCCCTGCCCGTCAATACATCGATAAAAGGCGCCCAGCGTCTGACCGTGACCACGAACGCGCCCGAGGGCTACACGGTCTACGTGTATCAGACCCAGAATTTCTTGTCCGGCCTCGGCTCCCAGCTGTTGCCGGTTTCAGGTACGAACGCGTCCCCCACTGCCTGGTCTTCAGGATGTTCCCCTGGCGCCGCCAGCTGTTACGGGTATCATACCGGCGATGCCGTACTTTCCGGCGGCTCGACCCGTTTTGCCGCCGATGATACCTACGCCCAGCTGGAATCCGCCGCCAGGGAGATAATCTTTAATGCCGGACCGGTGATGAGCGAGTCGACCGACGTCGTCTACCGGACCGAGATCTCCCCCCTCCAGCCGCCGGGCAGCTATAACAGTTCGGTCGGCTATATTGCAGTGCCGGTATTCTGATATATGAACAGGATCAACCTCAAAATCTTCGTTCCCGCCGCCATGCTCGTGCTTTGCGTTCTCCCCGGAGCCTCGCGCGCCTCGGCTTCAGTTCTGAACATCACTCCGGCCATCGTCGATGAAAAAGCCCAGGCCAGAGACACCATCAAAGAGACGGTGACCATCAGGAACACCGACCGCATTCAGCACGATATCTATCCCGTGGTCAT
>JAHFKT010000005.1:3072-46489 GCA_023245235.1 Candidatus Yanofskyibacteriota bacterium | reverse complement strand
CGGTTCAGGTTCTTCCTTATCATTCGGCACTTCCGCGGTAGGTTCAGGCTCTACCGGCACCCTGGCTCTTCTGACCGCCGGCACACCACGCCTATATATAGGACAGAGCGGTAATGTGGGGGTGGGGACGACCGATGTCGACGCCAAACTTGAGATAGCCGGCATCGCTTCGGCATCAGAGTTCACTAGTCCCGGAACTGGCGTGGATTCCGAAAAATTCGGCTTGGGTGCTCTGGCGGCAGGAGCCCGGTCTCTGGCCATCGGGAAAAATGCGGACGTTTCGGTAGAGGGCTTTAGTTCAGGCCAAGATTCCATCGTTGTCGGATACGGTGCGGTGAGCCGTAATTCGGCAAGTATTTTGATAGGAAATTTAGCCAGTGAAAGCGCAAGCACAGTTGCCGGAAATAATATCATCATCGGCAACGGCGCCAAAACACAGCAAAACTCCTATGATAATCTGGTTATCGGTCTGGATGCTCAAGTTACCAATAGTTTCAATAGTATCGCGATAGGCAACCACTCTGTTTCTAACGGCGGTACCGCTATCGGCGCAAGTGCGGTTACTAACTTTCCGAGCATCGTTATCGGTAAAGCGTCCACCGCCACTGCCGTCAGTCAATTTGTGGCGGGCGCTTTGGGTGATAGCGTGCAGGGGCCGATCGAGGACGTTTATTTCGGTACCGGTGTTATCTCCACAACCCCGTATGACTATACAATCCATGGTACCAGCGGAAGCGGAACCGATATTTCCGGCGCAAGTCTTTCTTTCGCCGGAGGCCAGCCGACCGGAGCGGGGATCGGCGGAAATATTACATTTTCTACGGCACAGGCCGGCTCAAGCGGAACGACGCTCAGGTCATTGAACGAAAGAATGAGGATCGATCAGTTCGGTAACATCGGCATCGGCACAACCAGCCCCACTCAATTACTTGAAGCGTACCGGAGCACTGACGGAGAAGTTCAGAGCTTGCTCTACAACCCCTCCGACACGGCGAATGCCTATGCTGAGTATGCCGCCAAAGCGGGAACCATCGTCTCATATCTCGGAGCGAGCCCGGTAAACTACGGTTCTTTCGGAGCCGGACGCAGTTATATTTCAACCGCCCCGGCCACCGGAACCGGTTTTGACATCGTTGCCTATGAAGCCGCCGGCGACCTCCGCTTCTACGCGGGAGGCTATGCGGCGAACAAAGAGCGGATGAGAATAGATTCGGCCGGCAATGTCGGCATCGGAACGACCAATATCGATGCCAAGTTTGAGATAGCCGGTACCGCTTCGGCATCCATGTTCACCAGTCCGGGAACCGGTGCAAACAGCGAAAAGTTCGGATTTGGCGCCCAGGCCTCCAGTTCCGACAGCGTTGTCATCGGAAAAGATTCAAAGGGATATACCGGCGCCGGTAAAGTTACCCTGATCGGTTATAACAGCTCCATGCACTCGATAAATAACACGCCGGATTGGATCATCATAGGTGCGGGAACCAATCTGAGCCCTTCAACGGGCGGAGGCGGGGGAATATTCATCGGCGATAACATAACGGGGGTCACGTCCAACCTATCCCAGGCCATCGGCATCGGCCACAATGTGGTGGCTAAGGACTCAGCGATCGTTATCGGTTACAGTGCCACGAACACCAGCTCCGGAGGTATCAGTATAGGCGCCAGTACGGTCGGTACCGGAGTTTCTATCGGCAGCAGCGCCAATACCGCCAGCGGGGGCATAGCTATAGGCGGTAATACTAACGCCGGAACCAACAACGGCATAGCCATAGGTCCCAATGCAAAGGTAACCGACCAAGCGGGTGTCGCCATAGGCGAAAGCGCCCAAAGCAACGGGTACGCTTCCATTGCTTTGGGCAGTGGCGCTCATGCTAATACCGCGAATATTTTCGTTGCCGGCGCTAGCACGGGAGCCCGGTCCATAGATAACGTTTACTTCGGCAAGGGCGCTTCTGCTTCCGCGCCGACGCTGTACACTATTAACGGCACTGCGGGTGTGGGCACGGATATCGGCGGTGGTGATATCGGCATCGCCGGTGGCCAGCCGACAGGCGCGGGGGCCGGCGGAAGTATCATATTCTCTACGGCACAGGCCGGCGCAAGCGGAACAACATTACGGTCACTGAGTGAAAGAATGAGGATCGATCAGACCGGCAATGTCGGTATCGGCGCGACCAATATCGACGCCAAGTTCGAAGTAGTCGGCGCCGCCTCCGCCTCGCAATACTTCAGCGGCGGACTTTCGACATGCAACGGCTCTGACTTCCTCCAATGGACCGGTGGTCTCTTTGGCTGCGGTACGCCCACCGGCGGAGGCAGCGGTACCATGATCGGCGTCAGAGAGTTCGGCGGCTCATTCACCGATGTATCTTCGCTTTCCTTCAGTGAAAGCGCCTTCAATGTCACCAATGCCTCACCCCTCTCATCCATCGCCCTGGACTACATCAACGGCCCCGCTTCCCGCAGTATCTCCCAGACTATCTCGGGATCATGGACCTTCACCAACCCGACATACTCGGCACTGTTCACCGGCGGCAATGTCGGCATCGGCACAACGACTCCCGGCTATAAGCTTGAGGTCGCGGGCAGTACATTTCTGAACGGAGCGGTAACGATAGGTGGCTCCGGTAACGGCCTGACCTTCAACGGCGGAGGCACTAATGTTATTCAATCTTCAGGCACGCTTCAGCTCAACGCTTTCACGCTCGGCGGCACCATCACCGGCGGGAGTAATAATATTACCGGCATTAACCAATTGACTGCGACCACCGCTAATATAACCACCTTCGGCATCGCTGCCTCCATCTCCGGTGATTTTGATCCCAGCACAGATAATACCTACTCTCTTGGCAGTAATAATTATCGCTGGGAGAGCGTTAATGTGGGACCGGGTTCTTTCAATATAACTTCAACAACGGGCACCGGAGGCGCAGGTGCCAGTTACACCCTCGGTCAGATAACCTTCGGCTCCGGCTCTTCGTTATCGTTCGGCACTTCAGCTGTGGGTGGCGGCAACGCCGGCAGTCTGGCTTTGCAAACTGCCGGTACCCCGCGCTTTTACATTGCTGCCGGCGGCAACATCGGTATCGGCACGACCAGCCCCCGCGCAATATTGAACATTACCGGCGACTTGGTTGGCAACGGCAAATCCTTCTTCACTATCGCCTCGGCTTCCAATACGAGGTTGGCGGTCCTTGAGAACGGCCTTGTCGGCATTGGAACGGCAAGCGCATCAGCAGACCCGGCAAATACCAAACTTGAGGTCCGCGGCACTACCGGCCTTATTACGTACTCCGGACCTTCATATAACGACTTTACTGCCGAGACACAAGGATACATAGATTTCGGCAGTAATGTTTTCGCTTCGTTGGATGATAATAATGGGGCCGGCCGCGGAACCAGCCTGATGAGTGTTGCCGAGAGCAATGATCTGACTCAACCCCTCGTCGGCCTATACGGATTTGCGACTTCTACCAACACCAGTTCGGGCACTAAGGGCATTGTCGCAATTGAGGGAGACGCAGAAAACACCGGTTCCGGAGGCTTGCTGTCCGTGCACAGTATTAACACTTATGTTAACCAGAAGGGTTCTGGTAATGTGAGCGAAATGACGGGTCTTTATGTCGGCCGGCCTGACCATGACGGGTCGGGAACCGTCGGGAGTAATTACGGAATATTTATCGATGACCAGACCGGCATAGCAGACAGCGTGACTGAAAACTATGCTCTTTATTCAACCTCGGGTCCGTTCGTCATCACCGCGTCAGGCAGCGTCGGCATCGGTACTACCGCACCCCAAGGGCTCTTCTCCGTCGGCAGTGGCGCCAATAATCTCCGGATTGACGGATCCGGCACGCTCTTCACTCAGAGCGGGTTCATCACTGACCAAAAAGGAGACGTCCCTTCCCAGCGTGACTGGAACTGGTTCACCAAGGACTCCAATCTCAGCGGATTCAATGATACCGGTGATAAGCTGTGGAACTGGTCGGCTCGCGGCGATGCCTTCGCCTCGGCATCACAACAAAACGATCTGATGTTGTCTAAATTCACCGGTGGCGGGCCCGGTACCGCAGACACGGTTATGGTTTTCAAATCAGCTTCCAACGATATCAGGCCGGGCGTTGATAACGAACAAAATTTTGGTACCTCCTCATACCGCTGGATGACACTCCACGCAACCGATATCTATGGCACCACTCATGCCGGCCCTGACGTCGCAGAACGATACCCGTCTTCGGACTCTGTAGAGGCCGGAGATGTAGTGATGCTCGACCCTAATCCGCCGCCCGACAAGACTGTTTCCGACCAGAGCAATACCCAAGTCGTTGATCTGCGCGGTGGAGCAGAGGCTAGGACCGGCAAGGATGTGGCGGTGGCGATCAAAAAAGCCGATGGTACCGGAGTTCTGTTCGGTGTCATATCAACCGCTCCGGGAGTGATAATGAGCGATGCCTGGGATAAGACGAATCCGCCGGTCGCTCTCACCGGCCGTGTCCCGGTCAGGGTATCTCTTGAGAACGGGCCGATAGCCGTTGGTGACCGATTGACCGTCGGGTCAGTACCCGGTGTCGCCGTGAAAGCCACCAAAGCCGGAATGACGGTCGGTATCGCCCTTGAACCGTTCAGCACCATCTCTTCCGGTTCCTATGATACAGTCCTCGCTTTTGTTAATATGGGTTATTGGGCGCCGGACGCAGGAAGCCTTACTTCTGCGGTCAGCATCCAGAATCAAAATTCGGACGGGGACATCCTGGCCGCGATCATAAGCTATCTGAAAGATGCGGTCCTGCAGGTCAAAAAACTTGTAGCCGGCACTGTCCAGACCAAATCGTTGGAGATCCAGGACAGCGCCACCGGCGATATGTACTGTGTCCGTATTGTGAACGGCGAGTGGGATAAACAAAAGGGGAGCTGTTCTTCAGCTGCTACGACACCGCCAGTGGTATCACCGTCAGATACGCCGGGTCCGTCAATTCAGCCGTCACCTTCGGACATGCCAGAGCCGAGTCCGTCTGATACCCCAGTACCAACTCCGAGCGATAGTCCTACGCCTACGCCGACCCCCGACCAATCTACCCCGGCACCGGCGCCAAGCGATAGTCCAGCCCCAACGACATAATATAAGGATCAATGCCTAATTTCCCCGATACAATGAAAAAAGTCGTCAGAGAGATACTGATACTCATCATCAGTATTGTCGGCGTGATCTACCTTGTAAAAATAGTACAAGCCGGTAGCCTGACGCCTTCGGGTCCGCCGGCTTCCACCATGAAAACATTGCAGGAAGTATTCGACCCGCTGGCCAGCTCATCGTATGATTCTTCATTGGTTACGGCTGATGTGAACGGCAATGCCCTCCAGATCATGAAATGTATCATCAGTAAGATAAATACCGGAACGTGCCCATAACTACTTCCCGACACATCATTCTTTTTCTGGCTATCGCAACCTACCTTGCGATGCCTTTCGGTGTCCGGGCTTCAACAACGGATGGAACTATCGATTCTGTATTTAAATACGCGTGGGGCGAAAATATCGGCTGGGTCAATTTCGGCACTCCGGAGGGGGACGTTCACATAACTGATGCGGGAATGACCGGATATGCCTGGGGCGAGAATGTGGGCTGGATATCTCTTAACTGTTCAAACACAAGTTCATGCGGCACCGTGGACTACGGCGTTTCAGTTGATGCCGACGGCAATCTTGCCGGTTATGCCTGGGGCGAAAATATCGGCTGGATCTCCTTCAACTGTTCAAACACCAGTTCATGCGGCACCGTGGACTACGGCGTTGCGATTGATGGCACCGGAATTTTTACCGGTTACGCCTGGAGCGAGAACACGGGCTGGATCTCCTTCAACTGTTCAAACACCAGTTCATGCGGCACCGTGGACTACGGAGTCAATACGGATTATGTTCCCAGCAACAGCAGAGCAGCACCGCCCGGCGGAGGAGGAGGTTATGCAACGCCTACTCCGAGCAGTACCCCCACTCCCACCGCATCTCCAACTCCGACCGCATCACCAACGCCTACTCCGAGCAGTACCCCCACTCCCACCGCATCTCCAACTCCGGGCCCATCCGAAACCCCCAATCCTTCGGCGACGCCAACAGGCACACCACCACCCGGAGGACCGGGAGGAGGCGGGCCAACACCGCCTGTGGTTCCCGGCATCCAGTTCCTGCCCCAGGGAGTCCAGGACGCGGTCAATCAAACGGTCCAGGCTGCCGTCGAAGTAACGAAAGCCGTTGCCCCTGTTGTCCGGGGGTCGGCACCGGTCGTTGCCGGAGCGACCGCAGTCTTAACCGCGGTCTCGACCGCTGTCGCGGTTGTTCCGCTCGCCAGTTCAGCCAGCAATTTCGGCTTTCTCCTCCAGCTTCTGCGCCAGAATCTGGTGGCTATCTTTGCATTAAAGCGTAAACGCAAACCCTGGGGCACCGTATACAACGCCAGAACCAAGAAACCCATCCCCCTGGCTAAGGTTGAACTGCTCGATGCTTCATTCCGGGTATTGGATACTCAGGTCAGCGACGCCGACGGCCGCTACGGATTCTTGGTCACTCCTGAGTCGACTGAAAAAGAGACCATTGATATTCAGCTCAAGGCCCGCAAGGATGGCTACATCTTCCCGGCGGCCGGGATTGTGCCGTCCGATGACACGATTCTCTATGCTGATGTCTATGTCGGCGGCGTCGTCACCATCGATGTCAAAGGACTGGCCCACTTTGACCTGCCGATGGATGAACTAAATCCTCCGGCATTTGTACCGCCTAAAAAGCCACCGGCCACACTTAATAATATCGGCATCAAGGTATTGAACATCGGCTTCTATGTCGGATTAGTAACGGCTCCGCTGGCGGTCATTGCCCAGCCTAATGTCCTCAATATCTCGATCCTGGCCTTCTTCTGCGTCGTCAATATTCCGAGACTGGCCGGCTTAGCCGCCAAGCCCTACGGCATAGTTGTTGATTCCCTGACCGGTAACCCGCTGTCATTTGCCCTCATCACCTTAAATGATGCATACGGCAAGCGCGTTGCCTTCACCGTATCCGATGAACGGGGCCGCTACTTCCTCCTCGTACCTAAAGGCGACTACACCATATCGGCCTATACTCCGGCCACGTTCATTCCGGGCAGGAACTTCAGCCGGCAATTCACGACCGGCAAGGGCTGGGTCAAACAGAAGCTGAGATTCTAGGATGTGGCGGTCAGCAGTATCTTAAAGGCGCCTTCTCGGAGTGTACCGTGCCTTAGCGGTAAAACTCTCTGTCGGCGCCTTTAAGATTGGGAACGGAGCAAGCTTTGATTAAATGGGGAAAATTGATTATATTAAGCATACAAATGCCTAAATATACCGCGGCAAAAATAGAGAAAAAGTGGCAGAAATATTGGGAGACCAAAAAGCTTTACGAAACAGCTGACTTTGACCGGGACAAGAGGAATTTCATGGTCCTGGTGGAGTTCCCGTACCCGTCCGGCGATCTGCACGTCGGTCATTGGTATGCTTTTGCTATTCCTGACATCTACGTCCGCTATCTGCGGATGAACGGATTCAACGTTATGTACCCGATCGGATTTGATGCGTTCGGCCTGCCGGCCGAAAATGCGGCGATACAGAGAGATATCCATCCGCGCGATTGGACCAAAAAGAACATCACCAAGATGTCAAAACAGCTCCGGAGCATGGGCGCGGCCTTCGATTGGTCCCGCGAAGTGAGCACCATCGAGCCGCAGTACTACAAATGGACCCAATGGATATTTCTTCAGTTATATAAAGCGGGCCTGGCCTACCGGGCTCAGACCTTTGTGAACTGGTGTCCGAAAGATAAGACGGTTCTTGCCAATGAGCAGGTCAAAGAGGGGAGATGCGACCGTTGCGGTACGGCCGTCGAACAGCGCGAGCTGGCCCAGTGGATGTTCAAGATAACGTCATTTGCCGACCGGCTCATCGATGACCTTGAGGACCTTGATTGGCCCGAAGCGACCAAACTGGCCCAGAAGAACTGGATCGGTCGTTCCGAGGGTGCGCATATCAGGTTCAGTGTTCCCGGTCAGGCCGAGTCACACTCGATCGAAGTCTTTACGACCCGGCCCGACACTATTTTCGGCGCTACGTTCTTAGTTGTCTCTCCGGAGCTGGCCCAGAAGTGGATAGATATGGGTTGGCAGGCCGGCCCTGACCTCAAAGACTATATTGCCCGGAGTTTCAAAAAGACCGAGCTTCAGCGGCAGGAAGATGTGAGGGACAAAACAGGCATCTCCGCCGGTTTTAACGCACTGAACCCGATGAGCGAAAAAGAGATACCGGTCTGGGTTGCCGATTACGTACTTGGTCATTACGGTACCGGCGCAATTATGGCCGTGCCGGCCCATGACCAGCGTGATTTTGATTTTGCCAAGAAATACGGCCTGCCCATCAAGGAAGTTATTCTGAACGAGGACGACCTGAAAGATGAGGCCAACGAAAATGAAGGCGTCCTTATCAGTTCCGGCCAGTTCGACGGCATGTCCTCGTCGGAAGCAAAAAAGAAGATAACCCAAGCATTAAAGGACAAAAAGGCGGGGGAGTTCCAGAAGAACTACCGGTTGCATGACTGGGTACTGTCGCGTCAGCGCTATTGGGGCGTACCGATACCGATGGTGAATTGCCCGACCTGCGGATATCAGCCGGTGCCGGAGTCGGAACTTCCGGTGAAGCTGCCGCCGTTGAAGGACTTCCTGCCGGCCGATGACGGCCGCTCGCCGTTGGCCAAGGCGACAACCTGGCTCAAGACAAAATGTCCGAAATGCGACGGCGTAGCCGAGCGTGAGACCGACACCATGGATACCTTCGTCGATTCGTCATGGTATTTCTTACGCTATACTGATCCCCATAACGACAAGGACTTCGCCTCTATGGAGAAAATGGCCCGCTGGCTGCCGGTTCCATTATATTTCGGCGGGGCGGAGCATAACACGATGCATCTGTTGTATTCACGGTTCATCACGAAGGCCTTGCGCAGCCAGAACCTCATTGATTTTTCAGAACCGTTTTTGGGCCGGCGTAATCACGGTACTGTACTCGGACCGGACGGACATAAAATGTCGAAGTCGAAGGGCAATGTGGTGGATCCTGACCCTGAAGTTGCGGCCTACGGCGCCGATGCTGTCCGCATGTATCTTGCGTTCCTTGGCCCGTATAACGAACTGAATGCTCCGTGGAAAAAAGAGGGCTTGATCGGTGTGGCTCGTTTCTTGAACCGGGTCTGGTATTTTGTGCATCGCCATACGGATACAAAACTGAAGTCAGCAGATAGCCAGGATATTAAGGTTGCACTGAACCGGGCGGCAAAAGAGATCGGGAGCCAGATCAAGCAGCACAAGTTCAACACAGGCGTCAGCCATCTCATGAAGCTCCTGAATGAACTGGAAGACCGGGCCGGTGACGGCAGGCTTTCGAAAGAGCAGTACCGGGCTCTGCTTAAGCTGATCGCGCCATTTGCGCCCCATATCAGCGAAGAGCTTTGGCAAACGGTGCTTGGGCACGAGGGCTCCATCCACCTGGAACCCTGGCCGGAGATCGATGAGTCACTGCTGGCCGAGGAATCCGTGACCCTGATCATCCAGGTCAACGGTAAGCTTCGGGACTCTATCACAATAAAGCCCGGACTTTCCGAGGCTGAAGCCAGAAGTATCGTGCTGGCAAGCGACAAGATAAAGAAATATCTTGCCGGCGGAGAACCGAAGAAGTTCATCTATGTTCAGGATAAGCTTGCTAACATCGTCATCTAGCGACTGATTGACCGTTTTTTGATTTTGCGGTACTCTATCAGCAATAAGATTGCATAACCGGCTTGATAGGCGAGTGATGATTCTCCGCCGAGCGGCGGACGAACTTCATAGCATGTATCGGCTTCTGAACTGTGAGCGAAGATCGAGATCGAGATTTTGTAGAATACATTATTAAAGCGATCGTAAATAATCCGGATGCCGTTGAGGTGTCCAGGACCGTAGATGAGCTGGGCGTCCTTCTTTCGGTGAAGGTTTCCCGTGAGGATATGGGACTTCTGATCGGCCGGAGCGGTTCGACCGCCAAGGCCATCAGAACACTGGCCCGCATTGTAGGCATGCGTAACAATGCCCGCGTTAACCTGCGTATCGAGGAACCGGAGGGCGGACGGATGGAGAAGCCCGAAGCGGCTCCGATGGCCGGTCTGGGTGACGGCAAAGAGAAGACGCTTGATGAGGCCATGGAAGGCCTGGATATGTAAATCGGAAACAGAACTCGAATAATAATAACCCCGATTCATATCGGGGTTATTATTTGAAAAATGCAATTCGATATCATCACAATTTTCCCGGAGTTTTTCGAAAGCTTCAAACAAGAAGCTCTGATTTCTCGCGCCCAAGCCCGGAAATTAATTTCTATCCAAACTCACAATCTTCGGGACTATGCCGATGACGAGCGGGGGACTATTGATGGCCGGCCGTATGGCGGCGGTGCCGGCATGGTCCTGCTTTTTGAACCCCTCCGGAAAGCCATCAAAGCCATCAGGAAGAAAAAGAAAGTTACCATTGTCGTCTTTAATCCGAAGGGTAAAAAATTCGACCAGGCCATGGCCAAAAAGTGGGCAAAGCTCGACCAATTGATCATGATCTGCGGCCGCTATGAGGGCATAGACCAGAGAGTGATCGATGAGCTTGCCGACGAAGAGATCTCGGTCGGCGACTATGTGTTGTTCGGAGGCGAAGTGCCGGCCATGGCGGTGATGGAGGCGGTTTCCCGGCTTATTCCGGGCGTGGTCGCCAAAGAAGAATCTACCCAAAACGAGAGCTTTTCTAACGGTTCAAATTTGGAACACCCGCACTATACCCGCCCGGAAGTTGTTGTATTAGGTAAGAAAAAACTCCGGGTGCCGAAGGTCCTTCTCTCCGGTGACCACAAAAAAATAGCCGAATGGCGTGAGAAAAATACCAAGTAATTTAGACCTCTTGACTCTTTTGCTCCGCCGAGTATAATAGACAGTACCATTCAAGTAGTAAAGATTGTGACCTTAGAGACCCGATCTTTACTGCAGTACAACTAGACACGTAGTTTAACCACGATTGTCCGGGTTGCCTGGATAATCGTGGTTATGCTATTCTCTAAAAACGCGTAACCAGGAAAGATCATTGTCAATTTTGTATAGTTAACCAGTGAATTTAGTCTAGGTAATCGTTTTTAACGGTTACCGAGATTTCTTAAGAGAGTTTGATTCTGGCTCAGGATGAACGCTGGCGGCGTGGATAAGGCATGCAAGTCGAACGGTGCAGGGTAGCAATACTCTGCATAGTGGCGAACGAGTTAGTAACACCTTGGTATCTGCCTCGAAGTCGGGCACAACCAGTCGAAAGATTGGCTAATTCCCGATAGTCTCGCAAGAGTAAAGTCGCAAGACGCTTTGAGAGGAGCCTAGGTCCTATCAGCTTGTTGGCGGGGTAACGGCCCACCAAGGCTATGACGGGTAGGGGGTGTGAGAGCACGACCCTCAACGACGAAACTGAGATACGGTTCGTACACCTACGGGTGGCAGCAGTCGAGAATATTCGACAATGGGCGAAAGCCTGATCGAGCGACGCCGCGTGCAGGAAGAAGGGCTTCGGCCTGTAAACTGCTTTTGTGTGGGAAGAACTTTGACGGTACCACAAGAATAAGGGGTTGCTAACCTCGTGCCAGCAGCAGCGGTAATACGAGGACCCCGAGCGTTATCCGGAATTACTGGGCGTAAAACGTGAGCATCCGGTCATGCTAGTCCAATGTTAAATCTCATTGCTCAACGATGAGACCGCGTTGGAAACGGCACGACTAGAGCGGGTAAGAGGCAGACGGAACGTGCAGTGTAGGGGTGAAATCCATTGATATTGCACGGAACACCAAAAGCGAAAGCAGTCTGCTAGTGCTCTGCTGACGGTCAATCACTAAAGCGTGGGGATCAAAAAGGATTAGATACCCTTGTAGTCCACGCCCTAAACGTTACACACTAGCTATTGGGAGCATCGACCCTTCCAGTGGCGAAGCTAACGCGTTAAGTGTGTTGCCTGGGAAGTACGATCGCAAGATTAAAACTCAAAGAAATAGGCGGGAATTCGCACAAGCGGTGGATCATGTGGTTCAATTCGACTCTAAGCGAGGAACCTCACCAAGGCTTGAAATCCAGCTGCAAGCTCCAGAAACGGAGTCGCCTTCGAGGGTGCTGGACAGGTGCTGCACGGCTGTCGTCAGCTCGTCATGTGAATGGTTTCCTTAAGTGGATTAACGAGCGCAACCCCCATTGTCTGTTATACGTGTCAGGCAAAACTGCTCGCGTAAGCGAGAGGAAGGTGGGGATGACGTCAAGTCAGCGTGGCCCTCTGATGCCTTGGGCTACACACATGATACAATGGACGTTACAATGGGTCGCCAACCCGCGAGGGGGAGCTAATCCCATCAAAAGCGTCCTCAGTTCGGATAGGAGGCTGAAACTTGCCTCCTTGAAGCTGGAATCGCTAGTAATCGCTGATCAGAACGCAGCGGTGAATACGTTCTCGAATTTTGCACTCACTGCCCGTCAAGTCAAGGGAGCTGGGAATACCCGAAGATCCAAAATTTATTGGGAACACGGTAGGCTCAGTGACAGGGACTAAGTCGTAACAAGGCAAGGCTAGCGGAAGCTGGTCTTGGATCACCTCCTTTCTATATTTTTTTAGCAGCTCAGCACTATTTTAAGCCGCCTCACGGTGGCCATGAAAGAAGCGCTCACTGTCTATATTGTAGAAAGGTTAGAAGGTAGGAGATGAGAGACGGGAAATTAGTTTCTAATTTCTCACATCAAACGCTCTGACCTCAAATAAAGAAGTCGATATAGCCGCAAGGCTATGCGGGGTCCGACCGCGAAATCGGAGTTCGTAAGAAGGGAACTAAAACCTTCCGTAGCTGGTTAACTGTACAAAATTGATAAGCAAAGGCCCGCCTTCCGGCGGGCCTTTGCGTTTTGCATGATCCCAAAATACCCTAAGACCGGCCATTCTTTATCCACACCGGAACCTCTTATTACCTTTGTTTTCTCGATATAATAAAGTAAAAGCATTAATCCGGCCTACCATAAGGTGAGCCGCACATCACATGAACAAACTGAACAAACTGAGCAAATATGCCCCTGCTACTCGATATTTCGGCCTTTTTGTAGCGGTAGCTTTAGCGTTCACGCCTACTATTGAAGTCTTCGCCGTCAGTGTCACCCTGCCGGGGAGGACCATTAATGTCGACCAAAATGGCAGTAATGTGAACATCCAGTATCCCGGCGGCCAAGAGTTGAATGTTACGACGGGCAACAATACCCTGAACGTCAATATTGGCGGGCAGAATATCCAAGTACAAACGAACGATGGTTTGGATGTACAGGTCAGCCGCGGGGCTTTGGGTAAGTCCGCCATGGACGCAATAGTTTCTCTTCAGGGCGGTACGGATGCCCTGATCAGATCAGACAGCGACCTGAACAGCTACAAGCAATTGGTTCTGGAGAATTGTTCCGGTTTAAAAACGATCTCGACTCCCGGTGCGACAGTTGAGGTCCAGTACACACAACCCGCCCGGTTCCTCGGTATTTTCAGCTCTGATCTTAACGGAACCGTCCAGGTCTCAGCGGACGGCAATGTCGCCGTAACATTGCCATGGTACGCATTCCTGTTCAGATCGGACAGCAATCAGATCGCAGCACAGATCAAAGCTGATGTCAGCGCAGATCAGGCAATCTCCGTCTCTTCCGGTGATTCTTCCGTGCAGATCAGGCGCAGTGCTCATATTATCAACGTCGTTACATCCGCCGTTTCGGTCAACACCGATGGCTGTACTACGACGGTTCATACCGCTTCATCACCGGCTCCCTCCTATTCACCGTCACCTACGCCGGCCCTGCTTCCCGCTGCTCCCAGTTCTAAGCCTTCCGCCCCGCAAGCTACATCCACTTCATCAGCCCAGCCTTCTTCGACCGTGGCACAATTTGCCGGAGAGTGGAACGGTTCTTATACTCCGAATTCTCTGACCGGTCCCGACTGCAAGCCGGGAGGGAGTGCGAGTCTGAGCGTCAGTAGCAATGGTAGCGTCATAGGCTACGCTATAAATAAAGGGGTGAAGGTTCCCGGAACCGGTACCGTCAATAACTCCGGACATTTTAGCGGAACTTGGAGTTATTCCGGACTGTCGGCCTCATATTCCGGAACGCTTAACTCGACTACCAATACCGGGAGCGGAACGTATAAAGATAATTTCGGTTGTTTCGGCAGTTTCTCTTTAAGGCGTTAAACCTTCCGTAGCTGGTGAACTGTACAAAATTGATAATCAAAAAGCCCGCCGTCCGGCGGGCTTTTTGATTATCAGAACTTAATCTTTCCAAGCTCCAGATATTGTTTACCAAGGTATACGGCTATGCCGATAACGGGCCACGTCCAGGCCGGCAGTTGTACAAGGAGGCCCCAGAAAACGATAACGAGGAAAACTATGACGACGAAATAAATGATCGTTCTCCTGCGCATTTACTTGATCTGATAGGTGATGCTGACGTCTACAGTGATGTCGTTCTGACCGGGAGAGATATCCGGAGCGGCTGCTCCGCCACCCAAGCCTTTGGCCTCAAATGCCATCGGTTGCGGATAGTAGCCGCCGGTATTTTCCGAAAAGTTCACGATGCGGCCAAGTCGGATGCCGACCTGACTCTCGAGTTCGGTCGCTTTTTTCTTTGCGTCATCGATGGCCAGCTGGCGGGCCTGGGATTTCAGGGCATCCGGATTCTCGATCTGGAGACCGAGGTTGTTGACCTGATTGGCGCCGGCCGAAACCAAACCGGACAGAAGGGTACCTATTTTTGTCAGGTCCCGGACTTTTATATCGAACGACTGGATGACTTGATAGCTCGTGATCTGCTGCTGATTTTCTACGCACGGAAAAGTACTATTGAGAGGACATGGCCGGGGATAGCTGTATTGAGGATAGATATTGTACCCGCTCGTCTTGATATCTTTGTCGGCTATTCCTTGTTTTTTAAGAAAATCAGTAACGGCGTTGGATTTCTTGGCGTTGTCGTCCTGGGCGACTTTCGTATCGGCGGCCTGAGTGAGCACAGTTGCCGAGATAGTTGCGATATCCGGCACGGCGGAGATCTTGCCTTCACCGCTGAATGAGACCGTGTTCGTGGTCGCGGCCGTATTCACGACCTGATTCGTTTCCGCCAGGAGGAAAACCGCTAAAATGACCAGTACCGCACTGCCTGCCCAAACGAGTGGTTTAAATGATGTGTTCATCCCGTACGAAGTAGCCCGCCGGGGTCCGCGGGACTCGTCTGCCTTTGGCCGGCGAGCGGGACTTCGTACGGGATTCATGATATACATACTACCATATTATGGATAAAAAGATCGTTGCAATTATGCACAACATACGGAGCAGGGAGAATGTCGGCTCGATCTTCCGCACCGCCGATGGGGCCGGTATTTCCAAGCTGTATCTCTGCGGTATCACGCCCCGGCCGCCGCATGAGAAAATATCCAAAACCGCCCTCGGAGCCGAGAACGCCGTGCCGTGGGAATATCACCGCCAGACCTGGCGGCTTATCGAACAGTTAAAAAAGGAGGGCTATCGGATGATCGCACTGGAAAAAACCAAAGGCGCTAAAGACATTTTTGAGCTCAAGCCGGAGTTTCCTGTTGCCGTTATCATCGGCAACGAAGTCGACGGGCTGCCGGAAGAGTTATTGCGCCGTTCGGATAAAACAATAGCCATACCCATGTATGGCCGAAAAGAAAGCTTGAATGTCGCGGTTGCATTCGGAATAGCCGCATATGTTATCCGGGAAAGGGGACGGTAAGCGAGCATGTCGCGGTCGTGTAGGTAAGGAATTTTGTATCGCCGCAGATCTTGATGTATCTGGGCGGCCGCCAACCATGCCCGTAGCAGGACTCGCAGAGCGTCCATTTCATCAGATAGTGCCGCTTCACGCGGTCTTTTTTGTGGCAGACATCGCAGAGCGCATCCGGATCGTACGTGAGGGTCAGGCCCCACGAACAGCCCGCCAACCGCTGTAATAGTCGCAGTATCTCTTCGGGGACGGGCATTGTATAAAGGTACTTACGTTAAGATTATCATGGAAGCTTGTGCATAAACAATATTGAACTACGCCTCAATTCAGGGCAGTATGAGAGTACATGGAATCAATCGGTAAATACTTACGCGAAGAGCCGGGAAAACCATCGCCCAAAGACACTAGTGGAGAAGTGAAGGGTTTTAGGATTGAAGACGGAAAAATAATCGAAATCCCGATCGCAGACGTCAGCAAACCCGTTCCGGAAATTCAGGAATATAAAATGTTCGAGCACAAACCGCTCGGCTCGGAAGAATTTGAACCAAAGTCGTACAAGGAACTCACGGCCGAAGGCGAAGCCCGCCGGGAACGATTCCGGGAGAGAGTAGCCTCATGGAAGAGCAGGACTGTCGAGAACCTCGGCGGCAGTTACATTAAAGCGGCATATAAGGCCGGCAAGAAAGCCTGGACGCGGACAAAAGAGGAGACCTCCCGGTTCGTGTGGTCCGTGCCGGAACTTGCCGAACACAGTATGGAGTTTTATCGGCATGCTCCCGATATTGCGAAAAGAAAGGCGGGAGAGAAATTTGAAAAAGTCGCCAGCAGCGTGGCCGGAGTGATGGAGAGGGCATTTACCAGTATCCCCATGCAGGAATACGGATTTTTGCCTGAAGCCGCCGGCCAGCTCGACGGCGTTGAGGAACGCGCCACCGTCGCGTATGCCCGGTTTGATAAACGCCAATCCGACGTCCTGGCCGATCTGATCCGGGAAGAACGGCTTAATGCGGCATACCGGGAATTGCTCAGGGTCCGCCAGGAGAATATTAAACTGAAGCAACAACTCATCGAACTCGGTCTTATATCGGCAGCCGCGTAATCATGGATTACTCAAAACTCATCGATTTTATCAAAGAACTGCAACTGCCCGACGAGGAGAAGCTGTTCCTGCTCTCAAAGATACAGGACCCGATGCTAAGCGAGGACCAGAGAAAAAAGATATTCAGCGATTTTGTGAACGGCAAGGAGCGGGATATCAGCAATCAGATCGAAACCGTTGTCGCGCCGATGATCCAGAAGGCGAGAGTCGAGCTGGATGCTGCCGACCACGAGTATACCGCCACTCTGGACCAGCTCGATAAAGAGGCCGATGCCATTGCCGATGCGACAGATAAAAAGCTGGACGCCATTCAATAAATGATTACAATAAAGCCGATCATCCTAGCGATCGGCTTTTGATTCAATGAAACTACCCCGTAAGACATTAGAGCGTAAATTATTTGATTCCGGCTACGGATATATTTGCGCCGTCGATGAGGTCGGTGTCGGATGCTTAGCCGGCCCGGTCGTAGTATGCGCGGTCGGTATCACCAACACGTTCTATAAGAAACATCATAAAAAATTGCATTGGCTGCGCGAGTCCAAGCTGTTACTGCCCCATCAACGGGAAATGTTCGCGCAGGAGCTTCTGGCCCAGAAGAACTTTGCCCATGCGGTCGCGTATTCATATCCGAAAACTATAGACAGGATCAATATTTACCAAGCGGCGCACCGGGCCATGGGCATCGCGGTCGGGAAGATACAACCGGCCATACCCCTCAGAACAATAGTCCTCGTGGACGGGAGGGGAACGATACAAGGATTAAAACACGACCAGCGGGCTATCGTGAAAGGAGACCGGAAGGTATTCGCCATTGCCTGCGCTTCGATAATCGCCAAGGTTTATAGGGATAAGATGATGGACAACTATGCCAGGCGTTATCCGGGCTATGGATTCGAGAAACACAAGGGTTATGCCACTAAATACCATCAGGTCCGACTGGCTGCCCTGGGACCCTCGCCCATACACCGACGCTCATTCCGCCTGGATTATTGATATCTCGGCTGGCGGGCTTTTTTTGTTTTTGCTATCATTTATATATGACAACACGTATCGCAATCAATGGTTTTGGTCGGATCGGCAGGATATTTTTCAGGCAGGCGTTCGGTAACCCCGAGATCGAGATCGTGGCAATCAACGACCTTGGTACGGCGGCTAACCTGGCCTATCTTTTGAAGTACGACAGCGTCTACGGCCGCTACAACAAGCCGGTCCAGCTGGCCGACAGTAAAATGATAGTCGACGGCAAAGAAATAGCTCTGTTGCAGGAGAAAGATCCCTCCAAACTGCCCTGGAAAGACCTGAACATTGATGTCGTGATAGAATCGACCGGCGTCTTTGACTCCAGGGATAAGGCGGTTGTACACCTGAACGCAGGGGCTAAGCGCGTAGTCATCACCGCTCCGGCGCATGACGATGTTACTCCGACCGCCACTCCGAATGTCGGCGTTGATGTTTTAAGCAAAGACAAGATCACCTCCAACGCTTCATGCACCACTAATGCCACCAATCCGGTCATCTCGGTCATGATGAACAGTCTCGGCATCGAGAAAGCCCTGCTTACTACCGTCCACGGCTATACCGCGACCCAGGGTCTCGTTGACGGTCCTGATAAAAAAGACGACTTCCGCCGGGCCCGCGCCGCTGCGGCCAATATCGTACCGTCCACAACCGGCGCCGCCAAAGCTACGACCCGGGTCATCACCGCGCTTGAGGGCAAGTTCGACGGCATCGCCATCCGCGTGCCGGTGCTTTCCGGTTCGCTCATCGACGTTACGTTCATTGCATCCCGCCCGACAACGAAAGAAGAGGTCAACGATATTTTCAAAAAAGCGGCGGCGGCTCCCGAATGGCAGGGGATACTGACCGTGACCGAAGAACCGCTCGTCTCCACGGATATTCTGGCCACCGAATACGGTTCCATTGTTGATCTGGCCCTGACCCGTGTTGCCGACGGCAACTTGGTCAAGGTATTTTCCTGGTACGACAACGAATGGGGCTACTCCGCGATGCTGTTGAAGCATGTCCTGCTTGTAGCACAACTATAGCAGAGGCTCTCAAAACCGGTTACGTGTCCCAATATATTGATGACAAAAAAGTAGAGGAGTTGGAAATAAAGGCGAATGATGCGCGGGAGCTTTTGATTGAGATGCTGACGGAGGCGGGGAGTGGACACACGGCAGGGCCGCTGGGCATGGCCGATATTTTTACGGCCCTGTATTTTCATGTACTGAACCATGATCCCAAGAACCCCGATTGGGCCGAGCGCGACCGGCTCATTCTTTCCAACGGCCATATCTGCCCCATCCACTATGTGCTGATGGCGATGTCGGGCTATTTCCCCGTCGAAGAGCTTAAAACACTGCGGAAATTCGGCACTCGTCTCCAGGGTCATCCCGAGCGGATGCGCTTGCCGGGCGTCGAGACAACATCGGGTCCGCTCGGTTCGGGTCTCGGTCAGGCTTGCGGTATGGCCTATGGCGCACGGATGGACGGCAAGAAATTCCGGACCTATTGCGCGATGTCCGACGGGGAGCACGACTCCGGCGTTACGTGGGAGGCGGTATTATTCGCCGGCAAGAACAAACTCCACAACCTGACCGCTATTATTGACCGCAACAATATCCAGATAGACGGAATGACCGAGGATATTATGCCCTTGGAAAGCTTGCGGGCCAAGTACGAAGCGTTCAACTGGCACGTACTTGAGATAGACGGCAATAACATCGAAGCGTTCGTCGATGCCACACATGAAGCAGCGGCAATTTTCGAAAAACCGACGGTCATCATCGCCCACACCATTCCGGGGAAGGGGATCCGCGAGATGGAATTTGATTATAACTGGCATGGCAAACCGCCCAAGCCGGAAGAGGCAAAGAAATTTTTGGATGAGTTACGGACGCTGGGCGGTAAAATAACGAGCGAACATCAATAATATGATGCATTTTGAAAGGAGGTGTTGGTTATGTGGAATATGAACGGAAATATGTGCAAGTGTCCGCACCATAAAGTAGACATGGTGTTGGGCGTGTTAGCGTGGGTATCAGCGGTCCTCTTCTTCTGGGCAAGCTGGGGTAACCGGATGGTCTGGGGATTCAGCGCAGGTTATTGGGCTTGGGTAGTAATTATTTTGGTATTATTGACCAAGACTACTAAATCGTGCGGCTGCTGCGGCTGGCACGGCATGATGAAGGATGGCATGAAAGACGGGCTAAAGGATGGAATGAAAGAGAAGATGTAGTCTCTTTGCTCCGCTCTCTCAATAGGGCGGAGTTACAGAGACCGCATATGATATATCGATATGACGTATCCGGACGCAAAATTAGTTGCAGACCTGTCCAAGACCGAAATGGCGCCGACCCGGCAGGGATACGGCAAGGGTTTGGTTACGGCCGGAGAAAAGGATGAGCGGGTAGTAGTGCTGTGTGCCGACCTGACCGAATCGACATTCTCGCACTTATTCAAAGAGAAGTTCCCCGGCCGCTTCATCGAGATCGGCGTGGCGGAGCAGAATCTTGCGACCGTTGCTTCAGGCCTTGCTAACTACGGCAAAATTCCGTTCATCTCTTCCTATGCCGTGTTCAGCCCCGGCCGCAACAATGAGCAGATCCGCACAAATATTTCCCTTAATAATGTGCCGGTCAAAGTAGCCGGAGCCCATGCCGGCATATCGGTCGGCCCTGACGGTGCAACTCACCAGGCCCTTGAAGATATCGCATTGATGCGGGTCCAGCCGAACATGACCGTAGTTGTGCCCTGTGATGTGGTTGAAGCGGAAAAGGCGACGGTGGCCGTCGCGTTCAACGATAAGCCGAGCTATATCAGGCTGGGCCGGGAAAAATCCCCGGTGTTCACGACGCCGGATACTCCATTCATGCTTGGCCGGGCGGAGATCTACCGGGACGGCAAAGACGCCGCCATCATCGGTTGCGGGATACTGCTTCATAATGCGCTGATTGCTGCCGAAGAACTGGCGGGTGAGGGGATAGAGTGCATGGTCATCAACTCCCATACCGTAAAACCTATCGATGTTGCGACCATCGTCGCGGCGGCGCAAAAGACCGGCGCAGTCGTTTCGGTAGAGGAGCACCAGGTCAACGGCGGTCTGGGTTCAGCGATCGCTGAAGTACTCTCCAAGAACTATCCGGTACCGCAGGAATTCATCGGAGCTCAGGACCGGTTCGGAGAATCGGGCACGGCCGCCGAGCTGATACAGGCTTTCGGGCTCGGTAAAGATGCCATCAAAGAGGCGGTCAAAAAAGTTATCTCGAGAAAGAAATAATAAAACCGGGGCCATAGGCCCCGGTTTTATTTACGCCTGTTCCGGTTCAACCGGTTTTTTGAGCAGTTCTTTAAGCTTTGCGAGATCGGCCTCCATAAGTCCCCGGATCTGAGGATTCTTGGCGGCATGGCTCGGGTGAAATGTGGGGACCAGTTCGTAACTGCCGAAATTGAATGTACGGCCATGGACATTATCAAGCGGCTGTCGAAGACCGATGCCGTTCAAAGCCATGTTTCCGAGCGTGACCACAACTTGCGGATTGATCGTTTTGATCTCTTCTTTCAGGAAGGGGACATACGATTTGATCTCTTTCGGAGACGGTATCTTGCCGCCGGTCGGAAAGTATTTGACCACGCTGGTCACGTAGATCTTCTTCTTATCGATACCAAGAGTGCGGAGAACCTGATGGAGGACTTTTTCGGAGTTGCCGGTGAGGGGTTTTGATTCCCGCTCTTCATCGGCACCCGGGATCTCGCTGACGAAAATGACTTTTGCGTCGACAGAACCACTCCCGAATATCAGTTTCTTATCCTGAAATTTCTTTTTCAGGGCTTTGTTGACCCTGACTAATTCTTCGGAAGTTGTGGTTGGGACCGTCTTCATACGTATAGGTTGATCGTGTCCTCTTTGTAGTGCCAATACATTAACATTTTTTCGATTTTTTTGCAAGCCCCGGAACGATAAAACACCGCATAAACGGTGTTTTATCAGTACTCACTTCGGTGGGTGCGGTAGGAATCGGACCTACGACCTCGTTCTTATCAGGAACGCGTTCTACCACTGAACTACGCACCCAAAGGCCCATGCATAGTATCAAATACCGGCTTTATATTCAAGTAAAAACCCTCATTCTTGAGGGGGTTCCGTCGTGAACGACTGTCCGCAGCCGCAGGTGCTTGTTGCGTTGGGATTCTTGATGGCGATCCCGCCGCCGAGGATGCTGTCGTAATGGTGGTAATAGATCTCAGCGCCGTCGACGTATCGGATACTGATCGGATCAACAAAGACCCTCAATCCCGAAACTTCAAAAACCTGGTCGGTTTCGTTCGGTTTTGATTCCAATGTCAATCCGTATTGAAATCCCGAGCATCCGCCGCCCCGGACAAAGAGCCGCAGGCCCGCCGTCTCCGGAATGCCGTCAGGATTCTCTCGGGACATCAGTTCCCTGATCTTAGAAGCGGCGATAGCTTCGACGGTGATCATGGCTTCAGAATTTCAAGGTTCTCTGTGCCATGCTATAGCATAATCGTTGACCCGTCAAAAGGGCCATTCGAGTAGGGTGCGCGGGGTTCTTATCGGCCGGTCCGACCGGCTGGAGGTGGTATAACGGGAGGTTTCGGCTTACGCAGTTTCATCACCATGACGACGATAAAAATAATAACAACGATGCCGCCAAGCACGTACGGCAGGGCACTTACGGCGCGCTCCAGGAAGCTCCGTGATCCCGTGTTCAGGTATTTCGGTGCGGCGACCTTTTCGAATACTCCGTTATTATTTGCGTATACTATCACGCGATTATTTCCTGCCGGAAGAGTGCCCGCAGCAACCTGATGCTGTCCCGGGGGTACAATAATGGTTTTTATGAATTTATTTGTGCTGTCAAAAATATCGACGCGATATCCGGCCGCCGGGTCGCCGCCGGCGGGCGGTGACCAGGTAATTTGCGGGTTATCCGGCGGACCGGTCACTCCCGGTGTACCGACGGGAGTCAGGGTTGGAGTCGGTGAGATCGCGGGTGGGGGCGTTGCTCCGGGGGTTTTCGACGGGGTCGGAGTCGGCGCGGTCGTCTCGCCGGGCGTCAAAAAATCAACCGTCGCTTGAGAGGAATTACCGACGGCATCCGAAGAGGTGATAGTGGCACGAAAGTAAGCGTCAGGAGAAAGGTTGACCACCTGAATAAAATGTTCCAGTTCCAGAGTACTGTCACTGTTAGCTCCGGCGGTTATCAGGTATGGCAGCAGTTGCACGACGACGGTGCTGTTGGCAGCCTCATTTGTCGTCCAGGCGAATGAGGCGGTATGCGCCGTGGAGGCAATAAGGCGTGCGTTGATCATCGCCGGCGCCGTAGTATCGGGCGTAGGCGACGGACTTACGGTCGGTGTCGGACTTGCCGGGATGCTGGCCGCAGGAGTAGGTGTCGGGGCTTGGCCCGTGCCGAGCGTAGTGAAATTGCCGGTCGCCGTCGATTGATTACCCCAGACATCTTGTACGGTTAGCGTGTACTGATACGTTGTCGCCGGAGAGACAGCAAGGGTCAATGAGCATACCTGTATGTCCGGGGCGCATGAGGGATATTCGCCGGTGTAGTTGATGGCGATCCCGCCATATTGCAGACGGCGGTCAACAGGCTCATTCGCATTAAAAGTAATATCGGTCCGGGTCGAGCTTTGTTGGGTGACCGTTACTCCGGTCAGCTGCGGCGGCGTGCTTTCATGATCTTCATACAGCGCGAATTTAAAGCTGAACGCCATATCGTTGTCTCCGATCCGTGCGAGGCCGCCCGTATACGTCGGTAGCGGCGATCCGTTATGAGCCAGCAGACGTACTGCATCGGCATAGTACAGCCGGAACGTCGGAATTGCGGTTGCAATGCGGACACGGTATGGAGTATTGCCGGTCACCGCTAGCTGTGCCGGCAAAGCAACATGAAGACGCGTACCGTCTTCCGTATCAGCGATCGCCGGCACGTTCACTGTGCGTTCCGCTACTGCCGTTCCGGCGGTATTGTACAGCGTAAAAGTCACAACCCCCGACGTATTTGCATTACTGACCCAGAAGTCCAAAGAGCCGAGGTAATCGTTGAGCGGCAGGAACACCTCGGAAACCGTTTCCGAAGAGGCGACCAGGAGGCTTTGAGAATAATCGGGATCGAACTCATAGAATACTGCCGCATGGCCCGGGGACGCCCACAACAGCCCACCGATGAGCAATACCAGAAATATCTTCATGTAATCTAAGTATACCATAGGCCCACCACCACTCCCACGAACACAAAACGCCCCCATGCGGGGCGCTTCGTATGGTTCTCCTAACGGGTGACGGAGATCACCTCAGTAAGATCTGCGTACGGTGCCGCGACTGTTATACGGCCGGTTCCGGCTGTTTGAAAGATAGTGTATCCGGTCGAAGCGAGATTGCCGACGGAAGGGTCGATGACCATCGTGGACACATAGGTGGGCACGATGCAGACTGCCAGATTGAATCCGGCCGTGCCGATGCTGGTCGGAGTGGATGGGATGGGTGCGGGACAGCCGCCGGTGGCCACCCAGATGCCGCTGTTGTCGGCCATGCGCTGACCGACCGCGTTCAGGATGGTGTTGACGTTGCTCCAGCGCTGGGTATTGCGCGCTTGGGCGAACTGACGGGCCGGGTTGATGGCGATGATGACGACCGCGGCCAAGATGGCGATAATACCGATAACGACCAGGATTTCGATAAGGGTGAACCCTTTCTGATTACGGATTGTATTCATAAATGTAAGATATTATTTAATTGGTTGATAAATGCTGATATGAATCGACCCCTCCTTATAATAGTATACGGTTGACGATAGTATAATTATCAACAATACGTTATTTCAACTCGTTCCAGAAGATGGGCGTGTAGAAATCAGCGGTTTGCGGAAAACTCGGCGGCGGTCCGTACAGGAAATTCGGATCAAAGATAATGATGCGGGTGACATACCCCGTGAAGTCGCTGTACGAAAAACCATAGCCCTCATTGGATGATATCATGCCGTATAGGGTGATCTTCTGGCGGGTATCGTAGGGGCTGCACCGGTTCTGGTTTCCGGATCCTGATTTGTAGTAATAGCGGCCGACGCGGCCATTCTGGGCGATGAGGGCCGCATCAATGCGAAGGATGTCGCTGCTATACATGCCCACGTTGAAATTTCCCTGTGCAATAAGGCTTATAACATCCTGGCCGTCGTAATTACTGTACAGAAGATCATTATTGACCGTGATATGGGCGTACTTAGTTTTGTTTTCGGGGAAATTCGCTGCCGCGATGGTAAGGCGTGCAGTATTGATCTGACCTTCTACCCACACATTGTCTTCGATGAAGATAAGGCCATTTGCGGGAAATGCATACGTGCCCAGCAGGGTCTCGGTTTGGATGGTCCAGGTATCCCAGTCCTGTTCGCCAAGGACAGTGACACAGCCATTGGGCGGCTTCAGGGTCTTCGTGACCTTGTAGAGGTCAAAGGTGTCATTGGTCTTCAGGACAATATGGTATCCGCCGCTGTTGGAGGGGCTGCGGTAGAATCCGCCGGACTGGGCGTTTGTTTTGATGGTTGAAAGATCTTGCGAGATGCCGGCAAAGTCGATCTGGGCAACCGGGTATTGCCGACCTACCATGAATACATCCGGCCGGTTTGGCGCAGGTGCGGGTGGGAGCGGGTCGATCGGAGCTACATGAGTGTGGACGCCGATCTCCGCTTGTCCCGAATGGTTAGGGTCATTAACCGTTGCGACGCCACTCGTGACCAGATTATGCGCGAGGCCGTCTACGCGTACGCCGCCGTTTGAATGGATCGGCCCGAAGATCTCGGTGCCCACGTCGAACCATACGAAATCATTGACGGCTACCGCATATTTCGCAAAAGATGGGATTGCCATCTTTGCTTCAATAATTTTGCTGACCGTCGGGTTTATAGTGACAGTTCCTGTTGAGTTGAGGGTGACGACGGTCGAGCCGACCGGGGGAGCCGTGATGTTCAGCGAAAACGCGCCGATGATGGCGCCGTCTTTGTCGCGGAACTGGTGGACATACGGACCGGCTCCGCTTGTGCCGTCTTTATAATCGCTTTGAGCGTGCGCCAAATGCCACCGGTAGTACTCAATGCCGGCCTCCGACGTCATGAAGGCCTGGGCCTTGTCACTGTCCCGGAAGACAGCCCGCATATTCACATCAGCCCACAGGACAAATCCCGACAGAATAATGATCGAAACCGCGCTGAATATAAGTACGTAGAGGGTGATCTGGCCTGATTGTCGGTTGATGGTGTTTTTCATATTTCGCCGCGGAGATTGCGGATCGTGACCCTCGTAGAGAGCGTTGTCGCCGGCGGGGGTTTTGCGGGGTCTTTGTCGATGGTACCGATGATATTAACAAGCCGTATTTGCGATATATTGACAGGAGCGGCGAGGGGAGTCATCTCATCCGGCAATCCTGCGGGATAATACGTGAAAATAACACCGGGAGTCATGTAGTGGACGACATCGGATATTACTTCATTGGCGGGCGGATATTGTACCGGCTGGGTTGCTATGGGATGAATGACCCCTTTCTTGAGCGTGGTGCCCTGGAGGAAGTATCTGACCTGTTCGAATGTGCCGTCGCCGTCGATGTCGCTGTAGAAGGTGAATGTCGTAGTCGTCGCCGTGGCGATCGGATAGGCTCCGTTGCCGGCCGGTCCCATCGAGCGGATCTCCGAGATCATGGTACCCAATGTCAGCTGCAGTTCAAATTCTGCCCCGAGCTTGTCGCTCAGATTGGTTCCGAGATTAGAAATATCCACCATAAAGTACGTGGCGAATACCAAGATCGCAGAGGTGAGCGCCATCGCGATGAGGATCTCAATAAGGGTAAATCCGCGGTTGGTCATGGGGTAAGCTGGATGATCGCATGTTGCCATGTGTCGCTGATCGTGAAAGTCGATACGCTCGTCTGATAACCGGTGCGGGTGACGGTGATCGTATAGGTGCTGCCGGTCGTAAGCCCATTAAAGTAAGCCTGACCGGACATGACGCATCCGGAAGAGAAACCGATGGTCACATCCTGCAGTGTGGGAGTGTATTTAGAATCGGTGGTACTCAAGTATACCTTATAGCGCAGGTACTGATGACCGTTCAGTGCCGCCGGAACCGTTTGTCCGGGTGCGGTGAAATAAGACGAGGGAGTGCCGTCAGGACCGATCCAGTTCCAGGTAGCATTATCGTTGTTCGCGGCAAGCTGGAACCGCAGAGCGTCTGTGCCGGCCTGCGGCGGTTGGGAGACGGGAGTCCAGTTCAGACTCTTGATGGTTGTGCTCGAAGTACCCAGGTCATAGGTATCGGAGATGAGCCACTCAACGCTCGTGCTGGCATATGAACCGTTCAAGAGTCCCAAGGTAAGCACGCCGGGAGAGGACGCATCCAGATAACTGCTTTTATCCGTGAATTGACCGGACGACCAGTCTGTCTGTTGGAGGGCGGAATTTCCGGTTACCTGCGTACTGCTATAGCCTGTTTTTGCCACCTGTACGTTTGCGTCATTGAGCGACAGGCCGTTTTGATCGGTGACGGAAACCGATAAACCGTTGCCGGAGCGCGGGGCGGTCATCCAAATCAGATTTTGAGCCGCTCCCGGGTTTAAAGTGAACGAAAGAGGTGTCTCTGTGCCGGCGATATCCATCGCAGTATCGGTCGGTCGTATGGAATAAGTGTCCCATTCAAGAGCAGTGTTGAATGTGCCGTCGCCGGCCGTGGTGAGGGTAGAGGAGTATTTCGGAACATTCGGTAACGTGCCGATCAGTTTCGTCCCTGTCATCAGAAAATCAAAACCTGCCGCGGGTACACAGAACTGATCGCGGGCGAGGACGGCCAGTGTACCGAGGTGGTCGATAGACAGTGTAGCGTTGGTAACCTGCTGGGATGCGACAGTCGCATCAGATTTGACCGGATGTGCGGGATTGCCCGGGGGATATGTCTGGTCGCTGCTGTATCCTGTTTTACTGACCACGATGTGATATCCGGCGGAGCTCGGCTTTATGTCGACGAGCTGAAGTAATCCGTTACTGTTGGTAATATCGGTCAGATCGATGTGCGGGTTCACGATGGTATTGGTTACGTGTACGGTGGCACCGCTGACCGGCAAGCCGGAAGCATCGAGCACCTGTATGAATAGATTTCCGTTCCCGGCCGCGCTTTCCAGATTCTTGGGAGCAACATACGTAGCCATCGTGAGGAGTTTGTACCGCACGCAGGTGTCACAGGTCATCTGGTATTCGACGAGTTTGTAATCCGCGGGGGCGGTATCATTGGGGACACCACCGAGCGTGCCATCAAAGGGGTCATCAATATTGCGCACATACGTATGCAGTGTGAAAGGTATGGAACCGAGTATGACCACCTCTGTTTGCTTGAGCTTTCCTGCGGGCACTCCGCTGATCACGCCGACATCTTCGTACGCCATGTTGCGAACCGTCTCGATGCGCGACTCCATAATGCTCAGGGCGGCATTGTTGTACCGTGTCGCCTGGATGATATCCAGCACATTGGAGTATGAAAAAAAGATGCTCGTACTGACAATGGTCAGAATCGCCATTCCGATAACCGTCTCAAGGATAGTAAATCCTGATTGTGCACGAACATAGGTCATATCAGCGTCCCAAGCTCTGGGTTAAAGAGTAGATCGGCGTGATGATCGAGACAGCAACGAACAGAACAATAAGGCCCATGAACAAAAGCATGGCCGGTTCTAAAATACTGCTCATATTCTTAGTGGAATTGTCCAATTCCTTTTCATAGAAGTCGGCCAGAAATACCATTGTTTCATCGAGTTTTCCGGTATTTTCTCCGACGCTCGACATCTGAGCGTAGGTTGACGGGAACAGGCGGGGATTTTCGATCATTTCCCGGCTCATCGGGTTACCACGCCGTACGGTTTCGGCGATTCGTTTTATTTCATCCTGGTAGACCAGGTTGCTGAGCGTGTTGGAGGTGATATCCAGCGCTTCGACGATCTTGATGCCGCCGCGGAGGAGAAGATTGAGCGTGCGGGACATCCCGATAATATTGATCTCGGTCGAGATGAGGCCGACGTAGGGTATTTTTAATATAAAACCGTGCCAGGCGAGCTTGAAGGGACGTCTGCGCAACAGCAGGAAAAAGGCGACGAGAAGGGCTATGACGGCCAGGAGCACCCACAGGCCATAGGTGAACATGAACTGCGATCCGGAGATGAAGATCCGCGTGGAAAGAGGCAGGGTGGTATTCAGGCTTTTGAGGACCGGTAAGATCTTGGGGAAGATAAAGAACGACATGCCTCCGGTGATACCGAGAGTGGCGACCAAAATGACGATGGGATACGCCATGGCGCCTTTGATCTTTTGCTGGAGCTCGGCCTGCTTGGTCAGCTCGTCGGCCAGGTAACGGAGGTTCTCCGACAGGGTGCCCGATGTTTCACCGACCCGGATCAGATTGATGAAAAAATCACCGAAGACAGCACGGTATTGTTCCATTCCGTCTGACAAGTAGTGTCCGCCCTGCACAGATTTAATGAGGCCGTCCAAGACGACGAGGAACGGCTTGCTGGTCGTCTGCTTCTTAAGGACGGTCAACGCATCGAGCGGCTGCATGCCGGAGCGGGTCATCAGGTCCATGTGGCGCGCAAACATCACCTTATCTTTCACGCTGAGCCGGAAGAGCAGATTGTTTATTTTATCAGACCAGGACATGGTGGGTTGTTATTCATGGACTACCCGCAGGACTTCTTCAATGGTTGTAAGACCCTTGACCGCCTTAGAAAAACCATCCTCCAGAAGCGTGGTCATACCGGCTGCCATGGCGATCTTTTTGATCTCTCCGGCGTCCGCCCGGCGCATGATGGCTTCCCTGATGGCGTCGGTCATTTCAAGGATCTCGTAGATCCCCATTCGTCCCCGGTAGCCCGTTGTATTGCAAACGGGACAGCCCTTACCCTGAAAGAAGTCATGGTGATCATCCAGAAGTTTGGCGGGGATGTTTTCTTTGAGCGCCTCGAATTCGGCATCAGTGATCTTTCGGGGTTCCTTGCAGTTTTCACAGATCATCCGGATCAGCCGTTGGCCGATGGCGACATTAATGGTGGATGCCACCAGGAACGGCTCGATCTTCATGTCTAAAAGGCGCGGCAGCGTCGTAGCGGCGTCGTTGGTGTGGATAGTTGAGAGTAACTTGTGACCCGTCAGGGCGGCGTTTACCGCAATAGAAGCCGTCTCCTCATCACGGATCTCTCCCACCATGATG
The DNA here is from genome assembly GCA_023245235.1 of Candidatus Yanofskyibacteriota bacterium. Classification (GTDB taxonomy): domain Bacteria; phylum Patescibacteriota; class Minisyncoccia; order 2-02-FULL-40-12; family GWA2-44-9; genus JAHFKT01. The sequence goes on along the minus strand of JAHFKT010000005.1, from coordinate 16,272 downwards.
ATGTCAGGATCCTGCCGGAGGATCGAGCGCAGGCCGTCCGCGAATGTCAGGCCGGTGCGCGTACTGACCTGTATCTGGTCAACACCCTCCAGCGAATATTCGATAGGGTCTTCGATGGTGATGATGGATACCTCGCGCGTATTAAGCTCTTTGAGGATGGTGTACAGCGTTGTGGTTTTTCCCGAACCGGTGGGACCGGTCGCCAGGATCATGCCGTAGGGGGTCTGGACGGCCCGGCGGATCTTTTTGCGGTCGTCATCCGTGAAAGCCAGATCGTCCAATGAATTAATGGTGGTTTGTTCCGCGAGAAGCCGCATAATGCCATTTTCACCGTAGTACGTCGGAACCATACTGACCCGGACATCGAACTCTCTTTCCGGCTTGGCGATCTTCACCTTGAAGCGGCCGTCTTGGGCGGCCTGGTGTTCATCTGTACGCATGCCGGCGAGCACCTTGATGCGGGTGATGATACTGGAGTGCATGGCTACCGGAACAGTGAAAATATCGTTGAGTATGCCGTCGATGCGCATGCGGACGAGAAGCTTATCCTCAAAGGGCTCTAAATGGACGTCTGAAGCTCGCATCAAGAAGGCATACGTAAACAGGTCATCTACAAGTTCAATGATAGAGACTTCCGGTTCAGGAAGATTGACCATCTGCTGGATGCGTTCATAGAGTTCCTTGATCCCGGCGGGGGGTTCGGTGATTTTGGACTTGGTGATCTCCCCCGGCGATTCGGTGATTTTGGGCTTGATCTTCGTATCCTTCATATATCCATCAAGTATACCATGCCGGCAATTCCTTTCATATAATAAGCCCGTGTTATCATCGGTACCGGAGGTTTTCGGGCTCATCCGGGGGAATAGTGATATGTGGATAAGGTCGATTGCGGCACTGTGATATACTAAAGAGTGAAAATAAGGTCGATACCGTTGGGTCGCTCCATGCATGGCGCCTCAGCGAAAATAATCATTGTCAGCATTTATCAACCAATTAAATAATATCTTACATTTATGAATACAATCCGTAATCAGAAAGGGTTCACCCTTATCGAAATCCTGGTCGTTATCGGTATTATCGCCATCTTGGCCGCGGTCGTCATCATCGCCATCAACCCGGCCCGTCAGTTCGCCCAAGCGCGTGATACCCAGCGCTGGAGCAACGTCAACACCATCCTGAACGCGGTCGGTCAGCGTATGGCCGATCATAGGGGTGTCTGGACAACTGATGCCATTACCTGCACAGCTACATTGCCACCGACGCCAACGAATATCGGCAGCGGTGTGGGTCTTATTAACCTGGAGCCATGCATCGTGCCCACCTATGTGTCCACAATGGTCATGGACCCGTCCGGACTTCAGGACGGCGTAGATACCGGCTATTCAATTGTCCAAGATTCCTCTGGACGCGTTACTGTTGCCGCTACCCCCGATACCAGCGGTATCGGTGACCCGATCTCTGTGAGCCGCTAAGCGCAGCTCTCTGCTCAGTACTAACAAAAACGGCCCTTGGGGCCGTTTTTGTTTTTTTACCGTCCGTAACCGCATCTTTTAAAGCGCCCGATTGTATGATAGAATATAGCATATCGTTACCCCTCAAGGGGCCGTTAGCTCAGTTGGTAGAGCGCCTCATTTGCAATGAGGAGGTCACCAGTTCGAATCTGGTACGGTCCACAAATACGGCACTTTATCCAAAAAACTATGACAAACCCGCTTTCTGTATTGGTAGTAATGGTTTCTCTCTCCACGCTCATTATGATCGGCATCAATGTGTACTTAATGCTGACCGTTAAAAAAGAGCGTACTAAGACCGTCGCTATCAAAGAGAATCTTGCCACGCTCTCGGCGGCAATTCATAAGAGACTCGAGAATCAGGGGACTGCCGTATTAACCTCTGCTCAACCGGAAGACTTGGAAAGTTTCTTGAGCAGTATCGAGAAAGATCTAAATCAGATAAGTCAAAAGAATTAACTCGCCATGGGAGCCCTATATATCGTTATAGTACTGCTGGCACTCGCGGTCATTTATTTGATATGGCAGGGCCGTAAAAAGCCAGCCGAGCCTATCGAAACAAATCCGACCTATCAGATGCTCAACCAGCTGAACCAGCGCTTCGACACCCTCCTGAAGGACGTGGAGGGAGCCCCGTTGTCAGTCTCCCAGCTCATCAATACGCAACTCGAACAGAATCGCCAGGCTTCAGAGCGGGCCACTCAGAATGTTAACCGCCAAGTCCAAAGTTTCACTCAAAACATGACCCAGCTTCAGGAGAACATGAAGCAGATGCACGAATCGGTCAAAGGCGTTTCTTCGTTCCAGGACATGCTTCGCTCCCCGAAGCTCCGCGGTATCTGGGGCGAGCAATCGCTCGAGGCGTCGCTCAGCCAATACTTCTCAAAGGATAACTACGAGATCCAGCATTACTTCAGATCGGGCGAGGCGGTTGATGCGGTACTGAAATTGCCGAACGACCTGCTGCTGCCGATAGATTCAAAATTCAATTGGGATAACTTTCAGAAAATGGTGAATGCCCAGAATGACATGGACAGGGAGCTGTATCAGAAGACATTCTACAGTGATGTTAAGAAAAAGATTGACGAGATATCTTCAAAATATCTTTTACCTTCCGAAAATACCACCGATATCGCCCTCATGTACATTCCGGCCGAAACGGTCTATTACGAGATAATCAATAACATCAAGGATGTCGATATTCCCAACTACGCCAGGGCTAAAAAGGTATTCCTTGTGTCGCCGAATACATTTGCCCTCTCCGTCTCCGCGATCCGTCATTGGTTCAAAGACGTGGAGTTCTCAAAACAGACCAGAGATATTATCAAGCGCCTGGAACGCATATCGACCGATGGCGGCAAGCTTGCCGAAGATTTTCAGCGCCTCGGAAAGCATATATCAAACACCAAGTCTGCATATGATGATTCCGAAAAACGTCTCAATCTTATGGTTGATCGCGTTAAGAACGTGATCGAGATCGGTGAATCATCGGGCGGTGACGAGGTTAGGAAACTCAATACTCCGGTCGTCCAGGATTGAAATTGGGCGCCGAATCTTGTATCCTAGTTCTCATGAATACATTACTACTCGCACTGGTTGCGGCGCTTGCGTCCATCGCGTATGGCGCTGTTTTGATATGGCTCGTTCTGAAAAAGTCGCCAGGCGATGAGAAGATGCAGGCCATACAGAAGGCCATCCAGGAGGGAGCTTCTGCGTACCTCGGACGCCAGAACAAGACGGTTCTCTGGGTCGGCGTTCCCGTTGCCATCGTAATGTGGAAGGTACTCGGTTTTCCGGTTGCGGTCGGTTTTGTCGTCGGCGCCGTTGCTTCGGGGCTGGCCGGCTACATCGGCATGATGGTCGCGGTCCGTGCAAATGCCCGGGTCGCCCAAGAGGCCAAACATGGATTGAGACGGGCGTTCTCGATGGCTTTCAAGGGCGGCGCGGTGACGGGTTTCTTTGTTGTCGGCCTCGCCCTTCTGTCGCTGACGCTTTTTTATTGGTGGTCGGGTGACGTCAAGGCACTTGTGGGTCTCGGTTTCGGCGCTTCTCTGATTTCCGTGTTTGCCCGGCTTGGCGGCGGTATTTTCACGAAGGGCGCGGATGTCGGCGCCGATCTTGTCGGCAAAGTTGAAGCCGGTATTCCCGAGGACGACCCGCGCAATCCGGCGGTCATTGCCGATAATGTCGGCGATAACGTAGGGGACTGTGCCGGTATGGCGGCCGACCTTTTTGAAACATATGTCGTGTCGGCCCTCTCGGTCATGCTGCTGGGGAGTCTTTTGTTCGGGGGCAATCAGGCCGTGGTCACATTCCCGCTTATGATCGGCTCCTTGGCCATCTATGCTTCTATCATCGGCTCACTGTTCGTACGCCTGACCAGGGGCATTATGGCGGCGCTGTACAAGGGCCTGGTGGCGACCGGGGTCATTTTGGTCGGCTTGTTCTACTGGCTGTCCCAGAATGTTCCCATCTACAGTTTGTCAGCGTCAGAGGTATTCTGGTCCTTATTTACCGGTATAGCCGTGACCGCACTCATGGTCGTCATCACGGACTACTATACTTCAAAGAGCTTTAAGCCCGTCAAAGACATTGCCCAGGCTTCAACGACCGGCCATGGCACCAATATCATCACCGGTCTCGCCGTTTCAATGCAATCGACCGCATTGCCGGTCGTTTCTATCGCCGCCGGAATGTACGCGGCATACATGCTGGCGGGTCTGTACGGTATTGCTTTGTCAACCATGAGCATGCTGTCGCTGACCGGTATTATCGTTGCCATCGATTCGTTCGGCCCTATCACCGACAATGCCGGAGGTATCGCCGAGATGGCGAATCTGCCCAAGGAGGTCCGGGAAGTGACCGATCCGCTTGATGCGGTCGGTAATACGACCAAGGCCGTCACAAAGGGCTATGCCATCGCATCGGCCGGCCTTGCGGCTATGGTGCTTTTTTCCGCGTATACTCAGGAACTCGCCGAATACGGCAAGCATGTGGTATTTGAGCTGTCGGATATTCATGTGCTGGTGGGATTGTTCGTGGGCGGCATCATGACCTATCTGTTCGCTTCGCTGGCGATGCAGGCCGTCGGAAAAGCAGGTTCCGCCATTGTTGACGAGGTCCGCCGGCAGTTCCGGGAGATCAAAGGCATTATGGAGGGCACAGCCAAGCCTGATTATTCCGCTGCGGTTGATATTGTGACGCGGGCGGCTCTGCGCGAGATGATACTGCCGGCCCTTATCCCGATCGTTATTCCGGTTCTCGTCGGGTTTGTGCTCGGCCCCGAAGCCCTCGGGGGTCTCCTTGTCGGCACCATTGTTACCGGTATCTTCGTAGCAATCTCGATGACATCCGGCGGCGCCGCCTGGGATAATGCCAAGAAGTATATCGAAGACGGAAGTTACGGAGGCAAGGGGTCATTTGCCCACAAAGCCGCGGTCACGGGGGATACTGTCGGGGACCCGTACAAGGATACTGCCGGTCCGGCCATCAATCCGATGATCAAGGTTGCCAATATCGTTGCGCTTCTGATCGCCCGGTTCCTGTAGGATAGAAAAGTAAAACCGCTCGAAGGAGCGGTTTTACTTTTCAGCCGGTCCATGATAAAACTAACGCGCTCTTTTCTATGATGAATGCCCGCATACAGCGTTCCGATGAGTTCATCGAGCGATTGAGGGACCTTGCCCATACTGCCGGCAGGTTCTCAATTATCGTTGCCCCGCAGGAAAGCCCCCTCAGCCCTTACGAACATATGTTCTCCGGCTGGGGTGATAAGCCCAAGGTTCTGCTTGTCTGTCGGAATTACTCGCGCAAGGTCATCTCGTTCCAGGCCGAGATACGTCGGGTCCATGTTCTAAGACTGAGAGACCTTACCCGAAACCAGCTGAAAGGCTGTGTGGGGCCCCAGCATCAGGCCGAGATCATGCCGATACTGTCCCGGTCTTACTACAATACCGTCACCGAAGGCGGGAATGTCCTGGTCCGGGAGAACGATTTCGTCATATTGCTTGAACTGGAAGGAATTCCAGGTCAAAAGCCCGCATAAGCGGGCTTTTTGTTATCAACATCAGTCCTGCCGCTTTCCTGCCAAAATGCTAGAATTTAAGCAAAGAGGTTGATAAGGAGGAAGGTAAAGAAGGGAGGTGTGCATATGATAGCAGTAGTACAAGCATCAGATGTTGTAAGTCAGTCATTACTAACCCTGTGGACCGGGGTTGCCGGCTTTGTACCACGTTTTATCGCGGCACTTGTTGTATTTCTCGTCGGTTGGCTCATCGCTGTCCTATTGGGCAAGCTGGCCTACCAGGTCGTGAAACTATTACACATCGATTCTGCTCTGAGCAGGGTCGGGTTTCGCAACGCGTGGGAGAAGAGCGGATTCAAGCTCGATACCCCCATGTTCTTTTATGAACTGGTGAAATGGTTCTTTGTCGTCGTATTTTTGATGGCGGCAACGAATATTCTGGGATTAGACCAGGTTACCGACTTTTTGAAGACGGTAGTCCTGTATCTCCCGAACGTCATTATGGCAGCGATCATTCTGTTGGTCGGAATTTTAGTTGCCAAGTTCATGGAAGGGCTCGTACGTGCCTCGGTAAAGGCGGCCGGATTGGTTTCGGCTAATTTCTTAGGCACTATGACCAAGTGGGCGGTTGTCGTATTCAGTTTGCTGATCGCCCTGGACCGGCTCCAGGTAGCGGGCGATATCATCAAGATCGTTATTACCGGTTTGATCGCCGCCGGCGCATTGGCCCTCGGGCTTGCGTTCGGTATCGGCGGAGCAAAACACGCTGACGAGATGCTGGGCAATCTCAGAAAGCGCATCGGGGATTAGTTCTCCCGGATCAAAAAACGGCCGCAAGCGGCCGTTTTTTGATTGCTAGTTACTGGCGGATGACCAGAAGAAGCCGCTCGTAGATATTCTTGAACAGGCTCTTGATCGTTTCCTCGTCCTTTTTCGAGAATTTCGAGAGTACGAAGTCCATAACGAATGCATCCCTCTTTTTGTCTGATTCCTGGCGGGCCTTTTGCAGGGCCCGCACGGCAGTGCCGATGCGGATACGCTGGAACTTTTTGGTCTTCAGGGCCTTGATAATGGAATCGATGCCCTTATGGCCGCCGGAATTCTTATCAAACGAGTTTTTGAACGAGCCGAACTCGATATCGAGGTCGTCCTGAATGACGATGATGTCATGCGGCTTCACTTTGTACATCTTCGCCAGTTTTGAGACGACCTCGCCGCTTTTGTTCACGTAGGACAGCGGTTTCGCCAGAACGACCGGGGTTTTTTCTATTTTGGACTTGCTGACCAGGGCGTTGAGCTTTTTGTCGGACTCAAAATCATTTGCGCCGAGCTTTCCGGCCAGATGGTCCACGAACATGAACCCGATATTATGGCGGGTGTTCTGGTACTGCGGATCCGGGTTGCCGATGCCGACGATCAATTTCATGGCTTCAGTATACTGATTTGCCTGATATTTTGCAATTTTTCGACGGTTGAACCAATCTGAAAAATCTGATAAAATAAGCAGATGACTGAAGAAACTCCTCAAAATCAGGGTACTTTGCGTAACGAGATACTCGCTTTTATATGGGAAACCATAAAGGTTGTAGCGATCTCATTGGCTATCATCCTGCCGATCCGCTACTATCTTGTACAGCCGTTTTTCGTGAAAGGCGCTTCGATGGAATCCAATTTTGAAGACGGGGACTATATCTTCGTCGACGAGCTTTCTTATGAGCTCTCGAGCCCGAATCGGGGCGATGTGGTCATATTCCGTTATCCTCTCGACCAGTCACAATTTTTTATCAAGCGGGTCATCGGCCTGCCGGGGGAGACCGTGGAGATCAAAAATAATAAGGTCATTATCTATAACCAAAAAAATCCGGAGGGACTTGTTCTGGATGAGCCCTATCTGGACCCGGGCCAGGAAACTCTCGGCGATACGCGGCTGAAATTAGGCGACACGGAATATTTTGTATTGGGCGATAACCGGCTCCGCAGTTCCGACTCACGCCGCTGGGGTGCCGTGAACCGTTCACTCATCACCGGCCGCGCATTTATCCGGCTGTGGCCGCTCTCACGGGTTGCAAAAATCCCTCACGTAGGGTATTCAATATAACAACATGTCCAAAATAAAACCAAAACAGATCCAGTCGGCCAAGGGCATGCACGATATTCTGCCCGAGGACCAGAAATACTGGCGGTACGTTCAAAAGAAAGCCGAAACACTTCTTGAGTATTACGGCTTTGAACGATTCTCAACGCCGATATTGGAATCGGTCGAACTGTTCACCCGGTCCGTCGGAGAAACATCCGATATCGTCGCCAAAGAGATATATACCCTCAAGACCAAGGGCGGCGATATTTTGGCGTTGCGACCCGAGGGCACGGCACCGACCGTGCGGGCGTATCTTGAGAATGGCATGAATGTCCGGCCCCACCCGGTCAAGCTGTATTATATTGACCCCATGTTCCGCCACGACGAACCACAGCACGGGCGGTTCCGTCAGTTCTATCAATTGGGCGTCGAAACGATCGGTGACGGGTCCGAGGCGGTTGATGCCGAGCTGATCTTCCTGGCTTATAAATTACTCGAGTCTCTCGGATTGGACGGCTACAGCGTACAGATCAACAGTATCGGAGACCAGAACTGCCGGCCCGCATATATCAAGGCCCTAAGGGATTATTTTAAGAACCGATCAAAGAAGCTTTGTGCTACATGCAAGGTGCGTTTAAAGGAAAATGTGCTCAGGATCTTGGATTGCAAAGAGGAAGGATGCAAGGAGCTGGCCAAAGAAGCCCCCCAGATGATGGATTTTCTCGATGAACAATGCCGATTGCACTTCAAGCATGTACTTGAGTTTCTCGATGAAGCCAAGGTGCCGTATATTCTGAACCCGTACCTGGTGCGGGGACTCGACTACTATACGCGTACGGTTTTTGAACTGGTTCCTGATGAAAATGCCACAGCCCAGTCAACCTTAGTGGCCGGCGGGAGATACGACCGGCTTATCGAACAGCTTGGCGGGGTCAAGATGCCGGCTGCAGGATGGGCTATGGGCATCGAACGCATAATCATGGTGATGAAGGAGAAAAATGTCCATGTTCCCGATGCGAGCCCCAAACCGAAGGTCTTCCTGGTCCAGCTTGGCGAAGCTCCCAAGCGCAAGGCGCTGCCGCTCTTTGAAAGCTTCCGCAAGGCGGGAGTAGAGGCTAAATCTTCACTGGGCCGCGATAGCATCAAATCCCAGCTTCGTATCGCTCACCGCCTTGGCGTGCGGTTCGCGCTGATCTTCGGACAGAGGGAAGCGCTTGAGGGCACGATCATCCTGCGCGAGATGGATACCGGTGTTCAGGAGACGATCCTCCTTGATAAGATCGTCGACGAGGTCAAAAAGCGTCTTAAAGAACGGCACGAATGATCAGCGACGTATTTTGCAAGATAATTAACGGAGAGCTGAAGGCCGATGTCGTATGGCAAAACGATGAATTTTTGGTCATCAAAGACCTTCATCCGCAAGCTCCCGTACATCTGCTCATTCTGCCCAAGAAACATTTCACGGACCTCAACGACTTTAAAGATGACGCGGCTCTTCTGGGCCGGGCCATGCTCGTTGTTAATATCGTAGCCGAACAGGTCGGGCTCGACGGCAACGGCTACCGCCTCATCATCAACGAGGGTGATCATGGCGGAAAGCTCGTGCCTCATTTTCATATTCATCTTCTCGGCGGCAAGCGTCTCGGTCCCAAGATAGTCCAGTAGCCTCACTTGAAAAATCGGTTCATCAATGGTATGCTCGGCATGAAAGGAGGCCCTCTATGGTAGAAGTCAAACGAAAACCCAACGAATCCATCGGCAGTCTGATGCGCCGGTTCAACCGCTTCGTCCAGCAAAGCGGCGTTTTGCTTAAGGCGAAAAAATCTCAGTTCCGGGAGAAAAAAATGACAGACCGCAAAGAGAAGAATGCGGCCATCATGGGCATGCACTTGGCGGAACTCCGTAAGAGATTGGAGAAACTCGGCAAATACGACGACGAAACATTCGAAGAAGAAAAAAGAAAATTGAAACAAGAAATAGACCTGTAACATGCCCACTATAAAAGATCAGCTGAAAGAAGACCTGAAGCAGTCGTTGAAGTCAGGGGACAGCGCCCGGCGGATGCTCATCGGCATGGTCATGTCTTCTGTTAAGAACAAAGAGCTTGAGAAGCGGTCCAAACTTTCAAAAACGGTCTCTGATCCGACGCAGCTTGACCAGCAGAGCCAGCTGAACGACGAAGAGACGCTCGAGGTCATCGCATCAGAAGTAAAGCGCCGTAAGGATGCCGCGACCGAATTTGAGAAGGGGAATCGGCCCGAGCTTGCGGAAAGCGAGCGCAAAGAAAGCGAGATATTGATGGCATATATGCCGGCCCAGATGCCCGATGATGAGCTGCGTCGCCTCGTCCAGCAGGCCGTCAAAGAGACCGGCGCCATGAGCGCAAAAGACATGGGCAAGGTTATCGGAGCCGTCATGGCCAAGGTCAAAGGTACGGCCGATGGACAGCGCGTCAGCTCGATGGTTAAAGAAGAACTTCCGAAATAAAACCAAAAAACCGCCGCTTCAGACCGAATGGCGGTTTTTGGTTTGTAATTCATCAGTAATTCCTGCATAATCTCGGCATATGGTGGATATGGTATTCCAAAATCATGTTTCTGACCGGGATTGGCCGGAAGAATTTTTTACCAGGATCTTCGATCGGGCGATCCGTTTTCTTAAACTTAATGATAAACACGTTGAGCTGGGGCTTCAATTGATCGGTCCGGAGAAGAGCCGGGAGCTTAACAATAAATACCGGCACAAAGACAAGCCGACCGACGTCCTTTCATTTCCGCTGGAGGATAGCACTCTGAATAAGTATGATATAATGCCGTTAGGAGATATTTTCATCTGTCTCGATGTCGCAAGACAACAGGCCGAGGCGCTGAAAATACCGATAAGCCAAGAACTGGCCCGTTTGGCCGTTCATGGATTATTGCATCTGCTCGGTTATGATCATGAGCGCTCGGCCGCTGCAGAAAATGAGATGATCGGTCTCCAGGAAGATATAATTCAATCATTAGACCTATGAAACCGTACCTCTTGTCGGGTATTGATATCGGTAATTCCGAAATTAAAGTTGTTATCGCCAAGCTTGACAGGGACCATCCCAGGCCCGAAGTCTTAGGCGTAGGCTCCGCACCGTCCCACGGCCTGCGCCGGGGCATGGTTGTGGATATGGAAGAGACTATCCAGAATGTTGCCACTGCGGTCCAGCGGGCCGAGGCCATGGCCGGAACAAAGCTGAAACGGGCTTACGTTGCGGTGAACGGACTTCATATCAAAACCCAAGCTTCCCGGGGTGTCATTGCGGTTTCAAGGGCCGATAACGAGATCTCTCAGAACGATATCGACCGGGTCATCCAGGCCGCTTCGGTGATAAGTCTTCCTGCCAATCGCGAGATCGTTCATGTTATTCCGCGGAACTTCATCATCGATGGTACGGAGAATGTTAAGAATCCGCTGGGGATGAAAGGCGTCCGCCTTGAGGCGGAGGTGTTCATTATTGACGGACTTTCGCCCTATCTTCGGAATATCGCCAAGTGCGTGAATGAGAACGGCATTGAAGTAGCCGGATTGGTCTTCGCTCCGCTTGCCGCTTCATTGTCGGTGCTCGATAAAAATCAGCGGGAATACGGGGTAATGAATCTCGATTTCGGCGGGGGAACGTCAAGCCTCACGATATTCGAGGAAGCCGATCTGTTGCACAGCGTCGTATTACCCATCGGTTCTAAACATATTACGAACGATCTTGCGGTCGCACTCCGTACTTCGATGGATGTCGCGGAGCGTATTAAGATCGAACACGCCGCTACGTCGAATGAATCCGATCTCCGGAGGAGAGAGAACCTTGACCTTTCCGCGCTCATGGGCGAGGAGAGCTTCGTTCTTCCGCGGAAGCAACTGATACGCGTCGTGGATGCCCGGGCCGCCGAGCTGCTTGATATGATATCGGCCGAATTGAAAAAAGTTGCACGGAACGGAATGTTGCCGGCCGGGATCGTAGTGTCGGGCGGGGGCGCGAATCTGCCGGGACTCCTTGCACTGATCAAAGATACCTTACGGCTGCCGGTCCGTCTCGCCCGGCCATTGAATCTTGACGGGGTGGTGGATGCTGCCGCCAATCCATCTTTTGCCGTTGCCACCGGCCTGGTTCTCTGGGGATTAGAGCATGAAGCCCCGAACACTAAATCAAAGAGGGTATTTCAGGGAAGTTCCGAAAATCCATTCATCAAAGTTGTTGATTGGCTCAAGAACTTCATGCCTTAGATTCCTAGCGACGGAGCCCGGTTATACACAGTTTTATCCACAGGAGCGGACGTATACCTTGCGCCGCTATTTTATTTATGATAATACGCAGGTAACTTATTTAAACCTAACTCGATTCTCATGCCTCAAATCAAGCCCCAGTTCGAAACATTTGCCCGTATCAAAGTCATTGGCGTCGGCGGCGGCGGCGGTAATGCGCTTGCCCGGATGATCGAGAACCGCATTCACGGTGTTGAATTTATCGCCATAAATACTGATGCCCAGGCTCTCCATAGTTCCGTGGCGCCGGTTAAGATTCACATCGGCAAGAGTCTTACCCGCGGTTTGGGCGCCGGTATGGATCCTGAGATCGGCAGACAAGCGGCCATTGATACCAAAGAAGAGATCGGCTCAGCATTGAAGGGTGCCGACATGGTCTTTATTACCGGAGGTCTTGGCGGCGGTACCGCTTCCGGCGCCGCTCCTGTTATTGCCGAGATCGCCCGCGAGATGGGCGCACTTACGCTTGGTGTAGTGACAAAGCCGTTCAGTTTCGAAGGCGCCCAGCGGTTGAAGATAGCAGATGTTTCATGGAGCAATCTCCGCGAAAGAGTTGATTCGCTGATCACTATCCCGAACGACCGGCTGCTTTCTATTATTGACCGCAAGACGCCCCTTCTTGACTCGTTCGCCATCGTGGACGATGTATTGCGCCAGGGTGTGCAGGGTATTTCCGACCTCATCACTATTCCCGGTATCATCAATCTTGATTTTGCCGACGTGAAAGCGGTCATGTCCAATTCCGGTTCGGCGTTAATGGGCATTGGCCGGGCAAGCGGTGAAGACCGAGCCGTTGAAGCGGCGAAGATGGCAATCAACTCGCCATTGCTGGAGGTCTCGATCGACGGCGCCAAAGGGGTGTTGTTCAACGTATCCGGAGGTCCCGATATGGCGATGGCCGAGATCAATGAAGCCGCCCGGATCATTACAGAACATATCGACCCTGATGCGAAAGTCATATTCGGTGCGGTCATCGATGATAAGCTCAAGAAGGGCGAGGTCAAGATCACAGTCGTCGCAACAGGTTTCAATAATGGTCATCCGACTCCGGCCCGTCCCGCGGGCAGCGTCTTCGGCGGCGATGTTCCAAGTCTTTTCGAAAGCGTGAAGAAGAGCGCACCTTCCGCAAATGGTTCCGCCAATGGAAGCCCGAGCCAGAAGCTGCAGGTCAAGGAATTCGTAGACGACTCAATAAATGAGTCTGAGTTCGATATTCCGGCATTTATCAGACGGAAAATGAATAAGTGATCTCATGAAAAAGCGGGCCCAACCGTTGGGCCCGCTTTTTCATGAGATCA
>JAHFKT010000005.1:0-3062 GCA_023245235.1 Candidatus Yanofskyibacteriota bacterium | reverse complement strand
CTCCAGCGGACGGATGTATGATGAGCGTATGAGATACGGTGTAACAATGAAGGGCACCATTTGGAGCTAACCCCGCTTTTTAGAGCGGGTCTCATGTTCCTTTAGAGCCCCTCGTCATCCCATGAACGGGACTTCAGGTCAATTGCACAACCAGGCCGAGGCGCAAAATCAGAGTTCCAGGAGGGCAGCTTTTCATTGGAAGCGGCTGTTCGGAGAAATCCACCCATACGACAGTATCGTATGGGAAAGAAGGACCGCTAAGATCACCCGGGGCAACGGTACCACCGTGTTTGAACAGAAAAATGTCGAGGTTCCGAACTTCTGGACTCAAACCGCCACCGATATCGTCGCATCAAAGTACTTCCGGGGCCGGATGGACTCACCTGACCGAGAGGTTAGTGCCCGACAGATGATCGACCGGGTCGCCAAAACTATCGGTTCCTGGGGATTGAAGGATGGATACTTTGCGACCGGAGAAGATGCCCAGAACTATGTTCAAGACCTGACCTGGCTCCTCATTAATCAGTATGCTGCGTTCAATAGTCCGGTCTGGTTCAATGTCGGCGTTCAGGAACATCCGCAATGCTCGGCCTGTTTCATTCTTTCGGTCGAAGACAACATGAAATCGATCCTTGACTGGTATGCGAATGAGGGCTGGATCTTCAAGGGCGGTTCGGGCTCCGGCATTAATCTTTCCAATCTGCGTTCTTCAAAAGAACCGTTGTCGAAGGGTGGCTATTCTTCGGGCCCCGTTTCATTTATGAAAGGCGCCGACGGGGTGGCTAATTCTATCCGCTCCGGCGGTACGACCCGCCGCGCGGCAAAAATGGTCGTCTTAAATGTCGATCATCCCGATGTTAAGGATTTCATCTATTCCAAGAAGATCATTGAGGACATGACAAAGGCGTTGGAACTTTCGGGCATCAAGGATTCTATCGCCGCTGATATCTTTGACCCCTATACCTTGTTGCCATATCAGAATGCCAATAATTCTGTCCGGGTAACCGATGAGTTCATGAGGGCGGTTGAGAATGATGAGATATGGGATCTGAAAGCTGTCACGACCGGCAATTCGGTCGAACGGATTAAGGCCCGAGAAGTAATGGATTGGATCGCTGACGCCGCGTGGGCCTCGGCCGATCCGGGCATGCAGTACGATACGACCATCAACTCGTGGAACACCGCTGCAAATACCGGCCGCATCAATGCTTCCAATCCATGCTCCGAGTATATGCATCTGGACAACAGCGCCTGCAATTTAGCTTCTCTGAACCTGATGAAGTTCATGAAAGAGGGCGGCCGATTTGATGTTGAACTGTTCAGAACGGCCGTCGATGTCATGATCCTGGCTCAGGATATTCTTGTAGATAATTCCTCATATCCGACGCCGGACATAACCAGTAATGCCAGGGCATTCAGGGAGCTTGGTTTGGGCTATGCAAACCTCGGGGCGCTTTTGATGGTACTCGGCTTGCCCTATGATTCCGACGCCGGCCGCTACTTTGCCGGTCATATCACCTCGCTGATGTGCGGCGAAGCCTATCGTATGTCGGCATTGGTCAGCGATTGCAAGGGTCCGTTTTCCGGCTATGCCGTGAATCAAGAACCAATGCTGGGTGTCATCGAGAAGCATCTCTATGAGGCCCAGTCTCTTCATGACCGATCGGTGTTGGGGGGTATGGCCGATACGGGGCTCCAGGCGGCATCCCGTCAGGTTTGGCACGAAGCATTGGATTTTGGGAAAAAGTACGGTATCCGTAATTCACAGGTCACCGTTCTGGCCCCGACCGGTACGATCGCATTTCTGATGGATTGCGACACGACCGGAGTCGAGCCGGATCTGGCACTCGTGAAGTATAAGAAGCTCGTTGGGGGAGGCGTACTGAAACTCGTGAACAGCCAAGTGCCGATGGCATTGCGCCGGCTCGGTTATACCAATGAGCAGATCGAAGAGATTTCCGCGTACCTTTTGGAGCATGACACGATCGAGGGGGCGCCCTATTTGGCCGAACAGCATCTGCCCGTGTTCGATTGCTCATTTAAAGCAGCGGCCGGCCAGCGCAGCATCAGCTATATGGGCCACTTGAATATGATGGCTGCGGCCCAGCCATTTATTTCCGGAGCTATTTCAAAGACGATCAACCTGCCGAATGATGCAACCGTAGCCGATGTCAGGGATGTGTTCATTCAGGGTTGGAAGTTAGGCTTGAAAGCTATTGCACTCTACCGGGACGGCTGCAAATCGATCCAACCGCTCAACGTTAAAAAGGACGAAAAGCAATCGATACCGGTCGAGGACGGATCAAAACCGGAACTTATTGAGCGTATTAATAATTATGTCAGAAATAAATTACCCGACGAACGGCCGTCTATCACCCATAAGTTCTCGGTAGGCGGATACGAGAGCTATCTCACGGTCGGATTTTATCCCGACACGATGCTGCCGGGAGAGACTTTCCTGGTAACCGCTAAAGAGGGGAGCACCGTATCCGGACTGTTCGATACCATCGCGACATTGATATCGGTTTGCCTGCAATCAGGCGTGCCTCTGAAATCATTGGTCAAGAAATTTAAGGACGTACGCTTTGAACCGTCCGGTTTCACCGAGAATCCCGACATCCCTACGGCCAAGTCCATCGTCGATTATATTTTCCGGTATCTTGGTATGAAATATTTGTCAGCGGAGGACCGGGAGGATATATTCGGCCCCGAGATCGCGGCCATTCCGGACTTTGCCCAGAGGGTTTTAGAGGTTAAGAATAAAACCGATTCATTGCTGGCTGGTCTGGTGAGATCAGCTCCAGCGTCAGCTCCTGAAATGGAGCTGACATCCCGGATACCGGGCCTGGCCACTACGGTCAATGCCGATGCGCCTGTCTGTCAGTGCGGTACGCTCATGGTCAGGGCCGGCGCTTGTTATTCGTGTCCTAATTGTTTTGCGACAACCGGAGTCTGTAATTGAGCCACGAAGGTGGCGAAATGCCAAAGCAGTTGAAGAACGCAGGTGATGAAATGCCAGAGATAGTAGTCGTGGTGCAGGCGTGGTATTGAGGAATAAAGTG
>JAHFKT010000004.1 GCA_023245235.1 Candidatus Yanofskyibacteriota bacterium | reverse complement strand
ACCGTCACGGTCTCAGCCCCGTCAGTAACCATCCAGGCCAACGGTTCCGGCGGGTCCATCACCGTGCCCTGGAACAGCAATGTCAATCTGACCTGGTCCTCCAGTAATGCCGCATCATGCACCAAGTCAGGTGACTGGTCGGGCAGTGTGACCCCGAACGTCCCCGGCAGCCAACAGACCGGCAACCTTAGTGTTCCCAAGACATACGCCTACAGCATTACCTGCTCCGGCAACGGTTCCACTCAGGCCACCTCATTCGTCACCGTCAGTCCGCCCATCCCGACGGCTTCGAATGTGACGGAGAGCACCAATCCGGATTACTGTTCGGCAGGTCCCAATGGCACGATAACCTGGACCTTCGATAGCGGTGCAGGACTTGGCAGCCCCCAGGCCTCCTATCAGGTCCAAGTCGCCCCCAACGGCAATTTCGCAAGTCCGGTTTACGATTCCGGCCAGATCAACTCAAACTCGACCTCATTCGCCATTCCGAACGGCATTCTCCAGTTCAATACGACCTATCAGGCCCGGGTCAGAGTCTGGAATGTCTATGGCGGTGTCTCAAGCTGGGCCAACTCCAACTCCTGGACCACCCCGCCCTATGCGTACCCGCAGGTGGATTTTACCTGGACTCCGCATTCTCCCCAAATCAATGTCCAGGTTCCGTTTACCGACCAGACCGTCTTCGGCGGCGGCAGTCCGGGCGCACGTACATGGAGCTGGGACTTCGGTGACGGCGGCAGTTCGACCCAGCAGAATCCGCAGCATACATACCTGGCCCAGGGGAATTATATAGTTGATCTGACCGCGACCGATGCCGCCGGTCAGACGTGCAGTAAGAATAATGATCCGGGTATCAATGTCCAGAAGCCCATCCCGCAGATCAAAGAGGTGGCGCCGGTCAGTCTCGGACATTCTTTATGGTCCTCGGCGTCATTTATCGTCTCACGTCTCGGCAGGCTCGGACTTGATTCATTCCGGTCGGCTTTCTCGCAACTCTTCTACGGCTCCACATCGGGCCTGGTCCCTCAATAGCATTGACCGAAACGACGGCTCAAAATGACCCGGGTTTTCATTTGACCTTAGGGGCATTTTTACGTACAATTTTTGCATCATGATCCGGCATCGATTCAAGAAAAATTATCTGTCCATGATCGAGAATGCGGCCAAAGACAAGAACTGGATGTTCAGGAATTTTTATATTATCCAAGATGGCATAGAGAAAGATGCGCTGGAGGACGGGGGATTGTCGTGTGCCGTTTTCGCATCCTCAATTTTGTATCTGCACAACTCTCTGCTGGAATTTCTGAAGAAAGCACACTGGATCGCATTCACTCATGCCAATGTTACGAGCACCGAAAAAGACATGCTTAGCAGCGGTTGGTTCCAGATCAATGAATTGAGGCCCGGCGCGGTATTGATCTGGGAAAAGCAGGAGCATGAGCACATGGGTTTTTTTGTAGGTGCGGATCAGGCCATCAGCAACGATTCCCAGGGAACAGGTTTTCCGTGGAAGCATCACGTAACATACAACAACACCCGCAAGGTCGAGAAGATCCTCTGGCACCCGGAGCTCGATAACGATTAAAACCCTTCTTCGTAATGCAAGAGATACATATAGATCTGCCGGTCTGCAATCAGTTTGACGATGCTCATGAAAAAGAATGGGCGCACCGGATATGCGCCATCTGTTCGTTATGGATACTTCTGAAGTTGCACGACCCGAAATTCAGCCGGTCGGTCATGGATCTGGTCCATGAAGCGGTGGCCCGGGACGGATATCTCGAGAATATCGGCTGGAAGCATGCGGCCCTGGTTGCCCTGGCCGGCGAATACGGTCTGACCCTTCACCATGCTGCAAAATTTTTCTACACGCGGGAAGAAAAGGAATCGGGCCTCGCCATCATCAACAAAAATCTCGAAAACCGCCATCCGGTCATCGTTTCGGTCTTCCATGAACTGAATCCGGCAAAGGCCGGCCACATGGTCGTCATCAACGGCCTTCAAAAATTCAGGAACAAGACCATCGGCTACTATATCCAGGATTCCGACCCGCGCTTCCGCGGTCATAACTATTTCCTCACCCGGGAAGAATTTCTGAACGGCTGGCGCGGGGGATTGGTCTACCAGGACTGACCGTGTATCACCGGGCCCGGAAGGGCTTTTTTTGTTCCCTGAATTTTGATATACATAGCCCGTACCTTCACAACATGCTGCCCACAAAACTTGAAGGGTGCACGTTTGACGATGTCATCCTGAGGCCCCAAAAGGGCGCTCTGGCCAGTCGTCGCGACCCCGCCCGTATTCTGACGGAGATGCCGTTGACCAGACAGCTCAATATCAAGGTTCCGATCATCGCGGCGAATATGGATACCGTAACCGAAGACCGCACGGCCATAGCAATGGCGCATGAAGGCGGCGTAGCGGTTCTGCACCGGCATTGTTCCGTTGAAAAACAGGTTGAATGGCTCGGTGCCGTGAAACGTCAGCATTCTCACATCATTGAACACCCGATCGTTATTGACGGTTCTGCAACGGTCCGGGAAGCCCGCCAGACGATGGCGCGGCACAAGGTGAGCGGCCTTTTGGTCGTACAGCACGAAAAAATTCTGGTCGGCACTCTTTCGCGGCGTGACATGCCCGAAGCTTCCGATGATGTGGCGGTCAAAGAATTCATGACCCCCTTTGATCGTCTCGTGTGGGCCGAACCGGATATTTCGATGGCCGATGCCGAACGGCTCATGTATGAACGAAGGATCGAGAAACTGCCCCTTCTTGTTAACGGCGAGGTCCGCGGATTGATCACGAAAGGCGATATCCAATTCGTGAAAAGCCATCCCTACGCTTCCCGTGATGCGAAGGGCCGGCTGGTGGTCGGCGCCGCCATCGGTTCGGCCCCTAAAGACAAATGGGCTGCCAGCAAGAACCCTCTTGAACGGGCTGAAGCCCTGGTGGCCGCCGGTGTTGACTTCATTGTGGTCGACATCGCCCATGGCCATTCGACAATGCTGGAGCGCGTGGTCAGGGAATTCCGTCTGAAGTTCGGAGACTTCCCCTTGGTCGGAGGCAATATCGCCACGTACGAAGGAGCAAAATTTCTGATGGAGCTCGGTGTCGACGCCATCAAGATCGGTGTCGGACCCGGATTCGGATGTATGACCCGCCTGGAAACCTCTTTCGGGGTTCCACAGCTTCAGGCCATCTTTGAAGCTCAGGCCGCAGTGCGGGGTCGCTTGCCGCTTATCGCTGATGGCGGCTTAAAGCATGACGGACACATCGTCCTTGCCATTATGGCCGGGGCGTCGACAGTCATGGTCGGCGGCATGCTTGCCGGAACGGATGAAGCGCCGGGAGTCGAGATTCCGCATCCCGTAACCAAACAGCCGATGAAGGAATACCGGGGCATGACCTCGCCCCAAGCGTTGCTTGCCCAGTCGGATCCCGACAATGCCCAGGAGATGCTCGAAGAAGGTCAGGCATCAGAGGGCCGCCAGGAGGCCGTTCCGCTTCGCGGGCCGGTCCGGAAAGTCATCAAGCGCATCCACGAGCACCTCTGTTCAGCTATCAGCTATGCCGGAGAGGAGACGCTTCTGGCCGCCCATCGGAAGATCAGCGAGAAACCCTTCGAATACTTTGTCCGCCTGGCTCCGGGTGCCAGAAAAGAATCATACGAGAGATGACCCCATGGGGTCTCGCCCCGCATTCGCGGGGCTTTTAATTTCGGCTGAAATATGATAGATTTCCTAAACAATTCAGGTTTGATAGTCCCCAATAAAGGGGACGTAGCTCAATTGGTTAGAGCGCTTCCCTGTCACGGAAGAGGTTGCGGGTTCGAGTCCCGTCGTCCCCGCCGGTAATAGATAAGACCGCCGCAGATGGCGGTCTTATCTATTATTGCCAGCAGAGCTGGCAGACTCGAACCTTTGGTTCTCGCGAATTTTTTAACGCGTGCTATACTGAAACAGTAATAGACGCACGCTAAAATTCGTGGTTGAAGTAAAGCAGTTTACTTCAACCGCCGTCGTCCCCGCATAATGAAACGGAGCGGTTCCTTGCGAGCCGCTCTGTCGTAACCGCTCTATGCCTACTACACTTCAAACAATCACTGTTTTTAACAAAAATGATTTTCGGAAATGGTTGAAAAAGTACCATAAAAAAGAAAGTAAGGTTGCCGTTATCGTCCACAAAAGACATACCGGTAAACCGGCGCCGACTCATCACGAACTGATCGAAGAGGCGATATGCTTTGGCTGGATTGATACGACCATAAAGCGCTTGGACGAGGACACCTTTCTCCGCAATTTTTCAAAACGGAATCACAACAGCAAGTGGAGCGACAATACGCTCCGATACGCAAGAGAACTTATCAAGAAAGGCCTGATGGCCGAAGAGGGAATGAAATTCTATACGCTTGGAGCGGCAAAACCGACCCATGACCATGGTATTCCCAAGAACCCGGATATGCCGCCGGAACTGATACGGGCATTATCAAAAAACAAAAAAGCTAAAGAAAACTTTGATAAATTTCCTCCTTCTGCGAAAAAGACGTTCTACAGATGGCTGCTTCGGGCAAAATTGCCGGAGACGCGTAATAAAAGAGTCGGACAGATAGTCGGGTCGGCTCAGTCTAAGAATAAGAATTTTCTGAGGCCGAATACCGAGGCAAATACTTAGTTATTCTCAAATATCCGGATAGCTCTAATAAAAAATCAGCCCAAATGGGCTGATCATAGTTTACTGATCTCTTTTTCGAATTTTTTGAGCATCGCTTTACGCCGGACCTTCAGGGTCGGCGTCATTTCAAGCTCTTTGGAATCAACGACGAGCCATCCTCTCAAGCGATGGATGCCCTGACCGAGCTGGGGGATGGTCAGGACCAGGTCGCGCTCAAGCCCTGCCGATGGTCCGGCGGAGAAGACGATGGCCACCAGATACGGCTTGCCGTCGCCGCAGACAATGGCTTCGTCCACTCCGGGAATTCTTTTGATCTCATTCTCCAGGGTCTCAATGATTTCAGCCGGAACGAACTCGCCCTGAGCAAGCTTGAAGCTGTCCCCCAGGCGTCCGCCGTAATAGACCCGGCCTTCAGGGTCCAGTTCCAATGGGTACGAAAGTCCGTACAGATGGGTCTGCCACATGCCGACATCGCCGGTGTGGTAGGTGCCGTCTTTCAGAACTCTGGCCGTGGCCTGAACGTTATTGTAGTAGCCCTGCATGACGTTCGGTCCGTTGACCAATATCTCGTCGTCAGGACCGATCATAAGCCGGGTTTCCCCGACAACTTTGCCGTTGATGGTCAGCGGTCCGCCTGTTTCGGTCTGACCGTAGACGTCGTCAATATAGATTCCCAGCTTTGCGAAGAACAGCTCGTCTTCAGGCGATAGCTTGGAACCGGCGCTGATGAAACGCTTGGCCTGGTCCAGTCCGAGCCGGTCCAATATCTTCCGGACGATGAGGTTTCTGATGACACCGTACCGTCCGAGGTCGACCGGAACGTATCGCGTCTTCTTTTCGATCTCTTTGCGTATGTTTATCCAGACTTTGGGTACGGCCAGGAACACGGTCGGCCGCGCTGCCTGCAGAATATGCGGGAAAGCCAGTCTGAATTTTTCCCGGTCCTCAATGAGCTCTTTGGCATGCTCCGTGAAATAAACCGTGTAGCCGGAGTGCAACTGTCCGAAGAATGTGGCCACCAGCTCCGATATATGGCCCAGGGACAGATACGACAGCAGGCGCTCGGAACCGGACACTTCCAGTTCCGCCGTGATGGCACCAACGCGGTCGCTGATAGCGCCGAGGCTCAGCATGACCCCCTTGGGTCCGCCGGTGGTGCCGGACGTGTACGGCATGATGAGGAGCTCGCCTCCTTCCCATCTCTGTTTGGGACAGCCAAGGACGTCTCCATTGAGCGTGTCTTCGATGTGGACATGCTCTATGTCGGCGAGGTACCGGTCAAGACAGCGGTTTGCCAGGACAAGTTTCGGCCGGCAATCGTCCAAGATGGCCCGGAGGTCGGCTTGCCCCCGTTCTTTGATGAGCGGCACGTTGATGGGAACTGGTACGGCGCCAAGGAGCATCGTCCCCAGTAGGGTAAAGAATGATTCAGGCAGATTCAGCGCGATGATTGCTACGAAATCTCCTTTTTTCACACCGCGCGAATGAAGGTAGTTTGAGGCTCTTAGGGCTTCTGTCTGGTAGTCGGCCCAGGTATAGACGGTTCTTTTGCGATGTTCGCTGTCGAGCAGTATCAGGGCAGGTTCGGAGCTTCGGTGTCCGACAAATCTGAACATGATTGTCAAAGATTGCTCCAAGGATAGCGCAGTTTTACTCTGGAGGGAAGTTCGGGGGTCGTATTGAATTTTCAAGAGAAATCGGCCATAATTGCGCCATGCCAAAAGAGAAATACGAACCAGGGTCGGTTGATGAGATAGAAAGGCAGCATTTCAGCACGCCCCATGAACAGGAAGAGTTGGGCGTCGAAACCGAAGATGCTCTGAACATGGCCATCATCGAAGTGATTGCGGGCCGTGCTATCACAGAATATGCTCAGCTGAAGGACACCATTATTTCGGTTACCGTTCGCAACGCGCTCGGCGAAACGATATTTTTCAGCAAAGAGCCCGATGATATCAAGCAGTTTATGGATAAGGGTATAATGTAAGCCGATGCGCTGGCCCATCCTGATCATCGTCGGTACCCTCGTGCTTGCCGGAACGGCCCTCGGGTTTATCGGACGTACGTTTGATCCGTATCAGGCCGGGTATCCGGTGAAGGGGCTGGTGTTAGTACTGATATTTCTTGTGGTGTCGAGTCTGGTAACGCTCGTGTTCCATGCTATCGACACAATGCGCCACCGTAAAATAGTATCTTTCGGTATAGACCACGGTTCATTGGCCGTATCGTTCCGGAGAGGCGCATTGGCCGGACTGTTGAGTGTCATTCTGATAATGATCCGACGCCTGAATATGTTCAATCCGTATTCATTCTTCGGTGCCGTCCTCATCATGATCATAATTGAGGCACTGCTGCTGAAGGAATATCCCCACAAGGATTCGATCGAGACCACGTAATTTACTGACCATGAATATCGTCATAGACACAGAAGAAGAGAAGAAAATACGGCAGCAATTAGACGGAAAGCACGATCCGGAATCGGAGCGCATGAAGCGTTATTTAAACATGCCCGACCTGTCGCGCACAGCCGGCAGTCCGCTTAAGGAAATGGTGGAACGCATCGTCAACCTTCCCGATTTCAAAGATTTTGATGTCATCGCCGTGCCGGAGATAACGCCTACTAATATTACTTTTGACCTGTTCGATTTTCCGAAAGATCATCCGGCCCGCTCAAAATCCGATACATACTACGTTGATGACAAGAATGTCATGCGTACCCACACGACCGTGATGTGGTATTACTATTTGATGCAGGCCAAGATCAAAGAGCGCATCGCTCAGGGAAAGTCCGTCGGCTCGCTCTCGTTCGGAAAAGTCTACCGCAAAGATGAGATAGACCGGCACCATATGAACGTGTTCCATCAGATGGACGGTTGGTATCTCACGCCGAAATCCGAGCGGGTCATTACCTCGGATGACCTTCAGAAAGTGCTTTCTGATATTGCCAAAGCGGTATTCGGCCCAAGGGTCAAATACCGATTCAATAGCGATACATTCCCGTACACGGACCCTTCGCTTGAGATGGAGATCGATAAGGGAGACGACAAATGGGTCGAAGTGCTTGGGGCTGGCGTGGTGAAGGGAAGCGTACTTGATAAGCTCGGAGTCGATTCATCCAAATACAATGGTTGGGCGTTCGGCTTCGGCCTGGAACGGCTGGCCATCATCAGCATGGAACTGCCGGATATCCGGCTTCTATGGTCTAATGACGAACGGGTCAGGAAACAGCTCAAGCTCGGCAACAAGTTCAAAGAGGTTTCCAAATATCCGCCCATTACCCGCGACATATCATTCGTAGTCGCGATGGATTTTATCCCGAACAACTATTTCGACCTCATCCGGGATATCGGCGGCGACCTGGTCGAGGAGGTCCGGCTGATAGACAAATACGAGAACTCGGAGAAGTTCGGCACTGGGAAGATCAGCTACACCTACCGCATCATTTATCGTTCCAATGAGCGTACGCTTACGACTGCCGAAATTGACCCTATCCAGCAAAAAATCTACGACGAAACCAAGCGTCAGTTCTCGGCTGAAGTCAGATAGCTAAAAACCGGCATTCTAGGCCGGTTTTTAGCGGCTCGAATGTGGGCAATCCGGGGTTGATTTGCGGGTTCCAAAATGATACAATATTGGTAGAGAAAATAGTCCCGTTCTGCGCGGGATTCCTCGTTCAAATATGCCTGAAAAAGAAGAGGTAAAACAATCGTATAGCGCGAAAGATATCCAGGTTCTGGAGGGTCTTGAACCGGTCCGCAAACGTCCCGGTATGTATATCGGGTCGACCGGTATCGATGGCCTGCATCATCTGATCTGGGAGGTATTTGATAATTCACTTGACGAGGCGATGGCCGGGCATGCCCGCAACATCGAAGTTGAGCTTTTGGCCGAGAATAAAGTTCGCGTTACCGACGATGGCCGCGGCATTCCGACCGATCCTCATCCAAAATTGAAAAAGTCAGCTCTTGAGCTGGCCGCCACCACTCTCCATGCCGGCGGCAAGTTCGATTCCGGCGCGTACAAAGTTTCCGGAGGTTTGCACGGTGTCGGTCTCTCGGTTGTGAATGCGCTTTCAACCTGGATGCGGGCCGAGGTCAGCCGCAAGCCGGATATTTTCGCTCAAGAATATAAGATCGGCAAACCTCTTGGTCCTGTCAAAAAAGTCGGCAAGACCAATAAGACCGGTACCGCCATCACATTCCAGCCTGACCCCTCAATATTTCAGGAGATAAATTTTGATCTGCCCACGATCCTGAACCATCTCCGCCAGCAGGCCTACCTCACCAAAGGCGTTAAGGTTCTCGTCAGAGATGCCCGCAAGCCGCTTATTGTCGAAGGAGAGAAGGGGAAAAAGCAGGAAGTGTCGTTCGACTATACATTTTATTTTGAAGGCGGCATCGTTTCGTATGTCGACTTTTTGAATCATGGAGAAGAGGCGAAACATAAGAATATTTTCTATACCGGTAAGGACCAGCAGGGGATATTCGTCGAAGTCGCATTGCAATATATTGAAGACCTGACAAGCCGGGAGCTTTCTTTCGCCAACAATGTCCATACCATAGAGGGCGGCACCCACTTGACCGGATTCCGTTCATCACTGACCCGTGTTTTGAACGACTACGCCCGCAAGAACGGATTTTTGAAAGAAAAAGAGGACAATCTTTCCGGCGAGGATGTCCGTGAAGGTTTAACGACGGTCATTTCGGTCAAACTCCGCGACCCGCAGTTCGAAGGGCAGACGAAAGCCAAGCTTGGAACGCCTGATGCCCGTAATGCAGTCGAAACGGTGATGAACGTAGAATTCGCTGATTGGCTTGAGCGCAACCCCAACGATGCCAGGGCCATCCTTGATAAGGTCATTCTCGCTTCAAAAGCGCGCATGGCCGCCAAAGCAGCCCGGGAAACGGTATTGAGAAAAGGCGCCCTTGAAGGCATGACTCTGCCGGGCAAACTGGCCGATTGTTCAAGCCGTGATGCCTCCGAGTCCGAACTCTTCATTGTCGAGGGTGATAGTGCCGGCGGTTCCTCAAAGCAGGCCCGCAATCGCCACACCCAGGCGATCCTGCCGCTGCGCGGTAAGATCCTCAATGTAGAAAAAGCCCGCCTGGACAAGATGCTTGCGTCCCAAGAGATCCGGGCCCTCATCATTGCCATGGGAACCGCGATCGCCGAGGAGTTTGACCTGTCGAAACTCCGCTATCATAAGATTGTCATCATGACCGATGCCGATGTCGACGGTGCTCACATCCGGACCCTGCTTTTGACGCTTTTCTACCGCTATTTCCCGAAAGTGATCGAAGCCGGCCATCTTTATATCGCCCAGCCGCCGTTGTATAAGGTCCAGAAGGGCAGCAAGATCAATTACGCATATAATGATGCCGAGAAAGAAAAGATCATGGAGCAGTTCCGCTCTGTCGCGGGAGAAAAACCGAAGATCAAAAAAGCAAAGGCCGGAGACGGCGAATGGGAAGTAACGGCTATCGACGGTGCCGCACAAAGTGAGCCGGAACCCGAAACCGGCGAGTCTGAGAAGATCAGCGGTGTCTCGATCCAGCGTTATAAAGGATTAGGAGAAATGAATCCTTCGCAACTTTGGGAGACCACGCTCAATCCCGAGAACCGGATACTTCTTCAGGTACACGTCAAAGACGCCCAGCTGGCCGATAAGACATTTGATATTCTTATGGGCTCCGATGTGCTTCCCCGCAAAAAATTCATTCAGACTCACGCCAAATCAGTACAGAACCTCGATATCTAACCATGACATTGAAGCCTGAATTTGGAGAACACAACCATGCCGGTGTGATCGAACAGCTTGAGAAGGGCCAGATCAAAGAGGAGAAAGAACTGGCCTCCGGTGATCAGATCACGCTACTGGTGATTCAGGGCGGGCTGACCGCGTTCTTTAAGGAGGACGATGCTTCGGGTCCGGCCCATTCCGATTTTGAGTTACTGGCGTTCGACCTTGATCAGGTTCTTCGTTTTCATCTGTTGCCGCATACCGCCCGCCGACAGATAGACGGACGTGCCGGCAGCACCTATGAAGTTTTCAGGCAGAATGACCTGCTCATCCCTCTCGATGCAAAATGGGATTCTTTTGTTGATGACCAGGAGCTGGCTAAAGCAGCCGTATTCGATTTCCTTATCAATGCCGGAGACCGCAACTGGCGGAACTTCTTCGTAGATACTCAGTACCGGACCATTAAACTTTTTGGCCATGACGAGATCATGTTTCTGAAGAATTTCTCGGTCTCCGATATTGTCCGGAAAGCCCGGGAACGGAATCTCTCCCTGTCCCAGGACATCCTTGACGGTATTCAGCATGTCGTTCCGTGGACCGAGCGGATGGCGGGGAAATTCATGTATCAGGAAATATTGACCGGCATAAAGAGCAGGGCCCAAACATTGTTAACCGAAAAAAGAATACCGGCATGACCTACTGCACCGACCTCTTTCAATTGGACGCCAAATCATCAGAACAGAAGAAGCTCGCCACGTTTTATTTGGATCAGGAAGACAGTATCAATGTGCATGTCGATGGGGATGAAAATAACGAAGTCGTTCAAAATATAATGCGCGAAGGCGTCTTCGACTATAAATATGCCCGGCCGGGCAAGGTATATCCGGAAGACGGAATGACGTTCCTGGAGAACCTCAGGTACGCTTTTCGGGCGGGGTATTTTCTTGCTTCCGATGTATACAGTAAGACCAGTTGACAATAGGGCCCTCTTTTGATAGGATGAGTGTGATATAAGACGCCTTCGGGCGATTTTTAAATACTTCTACACATGAACAGACTCACTATATTTTTGAAAGAAGTGCAGGTAGAAATGGCCAAAGTAGTGTGGCCGACCCGCAATCAGTTGATCCTGTACACGCTCGTTGTGATCGGGCTGAGCGCGTTCATGGCGGTTTTTCTGGGCGCTCTCGATCTTAGCTTCCAGGCAGTGGTCACTAAATATCTCATAAAATAAAATGCCAAAGCAAGTCTCAACCGGAGAGCGGCACTGGTACGCCATTCATACCTATTCGGGTTATGAAGATAATGTAGCCCGTAATCTGAAACAGCGTATCGAGTCCCTGGGCTTTGAGGACAAGATATTCAGCGTTTTGGTTCCCAAGGAAAAAAAGATCAGGATAAAGGGCGGCAAACGGGAAACCATTGAGGAGAAGATATATCCGGGTTATGTATTGGTTGAAATGCTTGTCGACGACAGTTCCTGGTACGTGGTCCGCAATACGCCGAATGTGACCGGTTTCATCGGCGCCGGTACTATTCCGACCCCGCTTTCGACCCAGGAGATCGACGGACTCATGAAGCGCATGGGCGTTGACGAACCCAAGTACAAGATCGACGTTCAGCTGGGCGACCGGGTAAAGATCACCGATGGTCCGTTCAAAGATTTCGACGGCAAGGTTTCAGAGATAGAACCGGAGAAAGGCCGCGTCAAGGTGTTGGTCACCATTTTCGGCCGGGAGACGCCGGTCGAGCTCGATTTTTTGCAAATAAAGAAACTGTAATCAAATATTGCGGATCGCTTCTATCCGTGGTAATTCAATAGTATGGCAAAGAAAATAAAGACAATGGTAAAGCTGCAGGTGACCGCCGGAGCGCTTGAACCGTCAAAGATCGGTCAGGCCTTGGGTCCGCATGGACTGAATCTTCAGCAGTTCATGGCCGCCGTAAACGAGGCCACGAAAGACAAGGCCGGACAGGTAGTGCCGGTGGAGATCACGATCTACGAAGATCGTACCTTTGATTTCAAGCTCCGGACCGCCCCGGCCGCATATCTGTTGCGCGTTGCCGCCGGTATTGAAAAAGGTTCAGGTGTGCCGAACAAGAACAAGGTCGGCAAGGTCACGAAAGACCAGGTCCGCACGATCGCCGAACAGAAGATGGCCGATCTGAACGCAAATAATATCGAAGCCGCAATGAAGATCATTGAGGGTACCGCCCGTTCGATGGGCATCGAGGTTAAATAAAGAACTAAAATCAAAAGCCCCGGGATATCCCCGGGGCTTTTGATTTGTCCACAATGACCAACCGGAATTTTGGAGTAGAATACGATAACCCGGAACGTTTACAATGATGATATCGAATCCGTTCAAGACAGCCTTCGGCGTATTCGAAGGCATTGATTACTCGGGCAAGAGCGAGCAATTCGAACGTACCAAGACGTTTCTGACCGCATATCATGAACGGCTGCCGGTTACGTATGCCAAAGAACCTGACCGGACCAGGCCGACCGGAGCCACGATCTACGAGATCCTTGAGGGCAAGCACCAGGAATACCGTCTGGAAAATTTGAGTCCGTCTCACTTCCAGACCTTCTATATCGAGGACCGCATGCTTAACTACCGGTCGAACATCCTGCCGGCATTGTTCCGCGGCAGGCACGTCATTCAGGACCGGGGCGCGGCCTCATCATTTGCGTATGGCGCCGACAGTCCGAAAGACTTCTTCGACTTCATGGGTATGCACGAGCGGATATTCTCCGCTGCCGAAATGCCCTTCATCTGGCCGGATTTCATTCTGATCTTCGACGTTCCGGTCGATGTGGCTCTTGCTAGGGCCAGCCAGGCCAGCCGGGCCAAGGATAAGTTCGAGGTGGGGGAGAAGCTTGAGCGCGCCCGGGCTAATTACCTCGCGTTCGCTCAGCACTATCCGAATTGCCATATCATCGATGGCGACCGCAAGCCTGAAGATATTTTCGTCGAAGTAAAGGGCTATGTATATCAGGCCCTTGGATTAAATCGGGAGGCGCAATAGCGCCTCTTTTTTTGTCTGAAAATTCCTGATAGAATACGCAGACGCACGTTAACAGTATGGAACAGTCCGAAGTCATTGCATTGGCCGGATGGCCTCCGGAAACGATTGCCTACGCGTACGCGATGTATTCCCGTTCGGCACTTTCAATCCGGGATAGCATCAGGAGGATTACGGCCGAGAAATCGGCTCGATTCTTTGAAAGCTACTATTTCTCGTTCGGGCATGCCTCGATCGCGGATAACGCCCACATCCCCATCGCATTGGAGCGGATACCGGAGATCGCGGCTTTTGAGGTCGAGGACGAACAGCTGTGGGACGGACAAGAACGTTCTACGCGTTATCAGATATTTGAAGGCGGTCCGATCGGATGCTTTACTCCCATATCGATCATGAGGACTTCGCTGGCTGGCGATTTCTCTGCTGTTGCCGAGTTTTTATTTGACAGATACGACCGATACTCACGGCTATGCAAAGAATATCTGATCCGCCAGAATCCCAAGTCACCGGAAATGAAGGATGCCGATTATGAGCGGACCATGAAAGCCCGGGCATTCGACGTCGCCCGTTACTGGCTGTTCAACGGTATTCTGACCAATGTCGGGCAGATCACCAGTGCCCGGGTGCTTGAGCGGCAGATAGCTCGGCTTGGCGCCTCCCGGTATCAGGCATCGCGTGACCTCGCCCAACTCATGAAAAAAGCTTGCCAGGAAAGACCATTCTGTCCTGAAGGAAAAGATGAGCTCCCGGTCGCGCCGACGCTCATGAAATACGCGGACCCAAGCGAGTATCTTATAGGGCTTCGGGAGTTTTTGACGGGCCTGACCGATCGGGTTGCGATAAAACCAAGAGAATCTGATCGTTACGTGGATTTGGTTAAGCCGCCAACAAAGCTCGACGAGATCCTTGCGACCCTGTTGTACGAAGTGACGCCTATTTCCTACGCACGGCTTCTGGAACAGGTAGCGGATTGGTCCTGGGATATCAAAGAAGGGGTCATCCGCGAGATTATGGAGCGCAGGGGTCCTCACGACGGCCACCATCGCGCGTTTGCGGCCGGTATGCCGTATCAGTTCGATATTCTCATGGATATCGGCGGCCGCCGCGACCTGCATCGCCACCGGAACTGCATCCAAGTCCATCAGCCGCTGTCGTTACTGAACGGATTTGAAACTCCCGCGCTTATCGATGAGATGGGCTTGGGAGATGAGTACCGGGCCGACATGAAAAAAGTCGGGCTCTGGATCGGAAATATGGCCCGGCGCATGGAGGAACCCCAGGATGCCGACTATCTCATTCCGTTCGGCTTTATGTCCGGCACGATCTATAAGATGCATCTTTCTGAGGCGTTATACATTGCTGAACTGCGTTCGGGCGTAAAGGGCCACTTCTCATACCGGGATGTTGCGTGCCGCATCGATCAGCTTATTCGCGACGAAGAGGTATTTCTCGAAGGCATGACCCGGGTTACTCCCTTGTCGGAAGTCGATCTTTTGAACCGTTGAGACCGCACAAAGCGGTCTTTTTTTGTCCGAAAAACCGTGATAGAATGGGGATTATGAAATACCAGCCGGTCATCGGCCTTGAGATACACGCCGAACTCAAAACCAAGACCAAGATGTTCTGTGATTCACTGAATGACCCGGATGAGAAGCATCCGAACATTAACGTCTGCCCCATCTGTATGGGCCATCCCGGCACCCTGCCGGTCATCAACAGGGAGGCGGTGCGAAAGGTTATCCTGGCCGGACTGGCCATGGATTGCTCGATCGCCCACGACACCTTCTTTGAACGCAAGAATTACTTCTACCCGGATCTGCCGAAAGGCTACCAGATCTCCCAGTACGAAAAACCGCTGGGCTATAAAGGCGAGCTTGCGCTGAAAAACGGAAAGAAAATTCAGATCACCCGGATACACCTGGAAGAAGATGCCGGAAAACTTTTACACGACCAGGGTGAGGATTTTTCGGTCGTTGATTTCAACCGGGCCGGGGTACCGCTGATGGAACTGGTTACCGAACCAGATTTCGAAAGCGGAGAACAGGTGCGCGAGTTCGCCCAGGAGCTTCAGCTCATTCTCCGGTATCTGGGCGTCTCCGATGCCGATATGGAGAAGGGTCTCATGCGGGTGGAGGTCAACATCTCATTGATGAACGCCGATGGTTCCTATGGCACCAAGGCCGAGATCAAAAATCTGAACTCCATCAGTGCCGCTGCTGCATCGGTTGATTATGAGATAAAGCGTCAGCAGGAGGTTCTGGAAGGTGGCGGAAAGATCGCGCAGGAGACCCGAGGTTGGGACGATATCAAAAAGGCGACTTTCAGCCAGCGCTCCAAGGAGGAGGCTCATGACTACCGTTATTTCCCGGAGCCCGACCTGCCACCTTTGCATTTTGAAGATGCCGATATCGAGGCGATACGGACCACGCTTCCCGAACTGCCGTCACAGCGCCGCATACGCTTTAAGAATTACGGCCTGACTGGCAATCAGATAGAGATCTTTACGATTGCCCGGCATCTCGGTAATTACTATGAGCATGTTGCGAGCGAGCTCGACGAGGCGGCAAAAGACTTTCACAAAAAAAAGGAGTTAAAGGGCGAGTTCCCGAGCGAGCAACACCTTGCCGAGCGATTGCATGAGCTTTCTGCCAATTATATCATTACCGAGTTTCCGCCCCTGATGAATGCGAAAGGATCAGAGCTCGATGAGCTTGAAGGATTTAAGATCTCACCCGAGGCCTTTGCGGAGCTGATGGTTTTGATATTCCACAAAGAACTTTCATCGACCGGTGCGAAAGCGGTGCTGAAAGAAATGGCCGAAACCGGATTGCATCCCGAAGCCATCATGAAAGAGAAAAATCTCGGCCAAGTTTCAGATACAGGCGCTCTTGATTCGGTGGTTGATAGCGTGATTGCAAAAAATACCAAAGCGGTGGAAGATTATAAAGCCGGAAAGGAGGCATCACTGAAGTTCTTGATCGGTATGGTTATGCGGGAATCGCAGGGCAGGGCGAATCCCCAAATGGTCGAAGAAATGGTAAAATTAAAGCTTAAATAACATGAAAAATTTTTTTGCAAAACTGGCGAATTGGGGCAGTAATCGTGAGATGGGCTGGGAAAAAGCCAAGACAGCCGAGAATATCGAGCGGTCTCGCCGGGAAGCGGCCCGGGAATCAGAGCTGGCTCGGGAGCGACAGCAGCAGAATCTCAGAAACATTCCCGAGGGGGAGCGCTTGAAGCGGCTTAGTGAAGAGGTTGAGGGAACCGTAGAAAAGCGCGACCAAGCCGCGTAGCTTCGGTCAGGTTTTTGATCCAGCGGATATCTTTATTGCGTTTGAACCACGTCATCTGGCGTTTGGAATATTGACGAATGGCCGTACCGAGGCCATTTTTCATTTCAGTTTTTGAAAGCTTGCCCTTCAGATACTCAGAGATCCAACGGTATTCAAGCCCGAAGTCGTGGAACCGCTTGTATGAAATTCCGGATTTGTGGAGCTTTTGAACTTCTCGGATCATGCCCTGCCGGAGGCGTTGATCGAGCCGGATCCTGATACGCCGCTCGAGGTCTTTTGGGTTCAGGCCGATCCAAAGAACGTCGAAGTCGGAATTCTTAGAGATCTCCGGGACCCGGCCGATGGTCCTGATGATCTCAAGGGCGCGGATCAGCCGGTGCTTATTGTGCCGGTCGATCGTTCTCGCCCGTCGAAGATCCAGCTTCTTTAACTGTGCGAACAATTGTTCCGCTGTTTGTTTCTCGAGTTTCGCGCGCAGGCGCTTATCAGGCGGGACATCCGGAAGACTCAGATCATATACGAGAGCATCAATATAAAATCCGGTACCGCCGACGATGATGGGCAGCTTGCCCCGGACACTGATGTCGGCAATCGCGCGATTTGCGCGCGATTTGAAATCAGCGGCGGTGAACTCCTTCTTCGGACTTATTACGTTGATCAGGTGATGGGGGATAAGCCGGAGTTCGCGCGTGGAAACTTTCCCGGTGCCGATGTTCATGCCCCGGTAGACCTGCCGACTGTCGGCGGAGATGATCTCACCATTGAATTTTTGCGCCAACCGGATTGCCAGGCCGGATTTTCCCGATGCGGTCGGGCCGACGATGACGATGATTTTTGGCTTGCCTTTCATGGCCAATACGATACTATGAAACAACGCTCATTTACAAGATGGCCGATGCGGAAAAGCCACGAATATGGCCGTTTTTTTTAATCCCCGTTGTATTTCTGCTCAATGTTGAGGTTCCGGTTCCCAATGCCCTTCTGCATTGGCACCTGGTCCATTCGTACCGCCAATTGGCGGCTATCGACATCTGCCTCGGTATCTCCGGCATTCTCTACTGGTACTACCTGGTAGGGCATTTTTGGAAATTTGCCGAGCACTCGAAACTTATCGAAAGCTCAGCCCTGTTCTTCGGTAAGAAATATGAATATCTGCAGCATGTCGGACTCATCAGGAGTATCATCAGTTGGTTTCACGGTATGAGCACTGAGAATGCCACAAACCGGCGTTTCATTAACGGGATGGAAAGAGTGGGCCTGGTTGTCCGTTATATCGCCGTCTTCATACTTCCGTTCAATGTCATCCCTTACCTCTCGGCTTTCACCTGGTTTCCGGCCGTCATCTTCTGCCGGGCCTCAAATTGGCACAGGGGGCTGATGGTGATGATGCTGGGTGATGCGATAAAGAACGCATTCGTTTCGAACTTTTGGTGGCACATGTACCACTAGTAGTTTTGGTCAAAGAACCGCCCTCTCGGGCGGTTTTCTACTTTTTGTTTCCGACCTCTTCTTTCAGCTCGGCGAGTATCGCTTCAAGCTGCATCGAACCCATATCACCCC
The DNA here is from genome assembly GCA_023245235.1 of Candidatus Yanofskyibacteriota bacterium. Lineage (GTDB taxonomy): Bacteria > Patescibacteriota > Minisyncoccia > 2-02-FULL-40-12 > GWA2-44-9 > JAHFKT01. The sequence continues at coordinate 34,016 of JAHFKT010000004.1, read as the reverse complement.
GGCCGCGCTTTCGGACCGCAACCGCTTGGGCCTCGACTTCTTTATCACCGATGACGAACAGGTAGGGGATCTTCTGCATCTCGGCATTGCGGATCTTTTTGCCGAGCGTCTCATTTTGATTATGGAGCTCGGTGCGGATGCCTGACCGTTTGAGATTATCGAAGACCGATTCCGCCCACGGATGATGTTTTTCTGAAATGGTGATGACGGCGACCTGGACGGGGGCCAACCACAGCGGGAACGCGCCCATGTAATGTTCGATCAGTACTCCCAGGAATCGTTCGAACGAGCCGTAGATCGCGCGGTGGATCATGACCGGACGTCGAATGCCGCCATCGGCATCGTGATACTCAAGCTTGAACCGCTCCGGCATCTGGAAATCCAACTGGATGGTGGCAACTTGATGTTCACGGCCGATGGCATCCTTTGCATGAATATCGATCTTCGGGCCGTAAAACGCACCGTCCTTAGCTTTCAACTGATAATCAATATTGAGTTTTTTCAGAACTCCCTCCAGGGCCGCTTCAGCCTTTTCCCATAAGGCCGGATCACCCATGGCTTTATCAGGCTTGGTGGCGAAACGGAAGCTGATAGGTAGTCCGAAAGTGTCATATACTTCTTTCGTATACTGCAGCAGGGAAGAGACCTCTTCATCGATCTGATCCGGCCGGCAAAAGACATGGGCGTCATCCTGCGTAAACTGCCGGACACGGAATAAGCCGCCAAGAGTTCCCTTGAGCTCATTGCGGTGCAACCGTCCCGTCGGTTCAGCTAATCGTATCGGCAGGTCGCGATATGACCGGAGCCCGTTCGAATAGATAAGTGTCGCCTCCGGACAGTTCATCGGTTTTAAAACATATGTTTCTTCATCGACATCGAACCAGAATCCATTTTCGTGATAATGGTCCCAGTGGCCGGATGTCTGATAGAGTTCTTTTTTAACCATCACCGGTGTCGAAACTTCGCCATAGCCGTAATAGTCGTTCTTGGCACGGATGAATCGTTCCAGTTCTTTCCAAAGCACCATTCCTTTCGGATGCCAGAAAATAGCACCGGGTGAGACGTCATGCTGGGAGAATAGGTCAAGCTGCTGAGCGAGAACACGATGATCACGCTTTTTTACCTCTTCTAAGAATGCCAGATGTTTTTGCAGCTCATCTTTGGTCGTAAAGGCCAAGCCGTAGATGCGGGTCAGTTGGGGATTCTTCTCGCTGCCGCGCCAATATGCGCCGGCAACGCGGGAAAGTTTGAATGCTTTCGGTTCGATATCCTTAATATTCTCGACGTGACCCCCGCGGCAGAGATCGGTAAAGTCACCCGATGTATAGAGAGTTATCTTCTCGCCGTTCTTTTCAAGCTCGGTAATGATCTCTTCTTTGAACGGATTCCCCTTAAACTGTTTCCTTGCCTCATTCGCAGACACTTCCTTGCCATCGAAGGTCTTCCACGTCTTCAGTATCTCCCGCATTTTCTCCTCAATGACCTTCAGGTCTGCATCGGACACCGTACCCTTAATATCGATGTCGTAGTAAAAACCGTCTTCAATAGCCGGACCGATGGCAAGCTTTGAGCCGGGATATAATTCCAAAACCGCCGCACCGAGAAGATGGGCGAGCGAGTGCCGGATATGTTCTATGTTTTTAGCCATGTATTACTCAGGATACCAAATACCGGCTAAAACTTAAAGCTGCTTAGGCGGCCAACATGGCGATAGTTTTCACCTCGTCGCAGAGGAGTTTGAGGGCGCCGTCACGGTCATTGATCTTACCGCGGGCAATGATGATACTGTTCTCCTGGAACGCTTCAGGATTTTTTTCGAACACGTTAGGGAAAACTACCATCTCGATCTTAGAGGTCAGATCTTCGATCCAGGAGAACATCATCGGCCGACCGGTCTTGGTAATTATTTTTCTGGTCTGAGTGATAACTCCGCCGATCTTGACCGAACCCATCTCATTGGGGTTCACGTCTTTAATTGCAGTGACCTTTTCAAGGCGCAAGGTTTGTTGATACTCGCTCAGAGGGTGTTCGGATACAAAAAGTCCGAGCAGCTCCTTCTCCCATATCAGTTTCTCTGACCGGCCGGCCGGGGCCGTATCGGCCAGGCGCATCGGCGCAAGTGTCGTTTCAACATCGCCGAAGAGGCTGATCTGCCCGTTCGAGTGGTTCCTCTCTTTATCGCGGGCGTACGCGAGTAGGTTCTCCATATTGAATAACAGCATGTTGCGCTCGCCGAATGAATCAAGCGCTCCGCATTTGATGAGGCTCTCGACGGATTTGCGATTCAGATCGCGGCCGTGGATACGGCCGACAAAGTCCCCGACGTCTTTAAAGGAACCATTGGTCTGGCGCTCGGCGATGATATTTGTTACGACATTCTCGCCTACATTCTTAATGGCGGTCAATCCGAAGCGGATGCCGGGCTTTTCTTCGTTCGTAATAACGGTGAATTTTTCGAAGCTCTGGTTGATCTCGGGCGCCAATACTTCAATGCCCATCTGCTTACATTCTTCAATCAGGAAAGCAATGCGCTCAACATCGCCGGTCTCCGAGTTCATGAATGCGGCCATGAACTCATAGGGATAGTTAGCTTTCAGATATGCTGTCTGATAGCCGATGAGCGCGTAGCAAGCCGAGTGTGCTTTATTGAAGCCATAACGCGCGAACGGCTCGATGAGTTCCCATACCCGAGTAGCAATAGCCGGCTGAACATTATTTTTTAAGCAGCCATTAATGAATTTATCTTTCTGCTCATCGAGAAGCGATTTTATTTTTTTACCCACGGCCTTGACCAATAGATAGCCCTCGCCTTTCGTCAGTCCTGCCAACTGAGTAGCCATATCCATAACCTGTTCCTGGTATACAATTACGCCATAGGTATTTTCAAGAGTTTTATCAATAGCCGGATGAATCTTTTCGATACTTTCACGGCCGTGCTTGCGGTTAATGAATCGAGGTATAAGTTCTATCGGGCCGGGGCGGTACAATGCGATCATGGCGGTGATATCTTCAACCCGGGTCGGTTTGAGTTCCTTTAGATATCTTTTCATTCCGGAACTTTCAAGCTGGAAAACGCCCGTAGTTTTGGCTTGCTGCAGAAGTCTGAACGTCTTTTTGTCGTCGAGAGGGATCTTGTCTATATCGATATCAATGCCGTAGTTACGCTTGATCTCTTTGAGAGCGTCTTCAATAATAGTCAGATTCGAGAGTCCAAGGAAATCCATCTTCAACAGACCAAGGTCCTCCACGGAATGCATCTCGTACTGGGTGATGATATCGCCCTCCTTAGTGCCTTGCTGAAGCGGCAGATACTCGGTCAGCGGTTCGGGCGTGATCACAACGGCGCAGGCATGGGTTGAGGAGTGGCGGACCACGCCCTCCAGCCGCGCGGCGGCATCAATAAGTTTTTTGACATCCGGATTGGTGTTGTATGCGTCGCGTACTTCCTGGATCGTTTCAACGCAGTGCTTGAGTACTCCGTGCTTGCTTTGGTTGGGGTTGTTGGGGATCATTTTTGCGACCCGGTCGCAAAAATCATAAGAGAACCCCAGCGCCCGGCCGGCATCACGAATGCCGCCGCGTGCGGCCATGGTGCCGAAGGTGATAACCTGTGCCACCCGGTCTTTGCCGTATTTTTGAGCTACGTAATCAAGTACTTGCTGACGCTTCGTATCAGAAAAATCCAGGTCAATATCAGGCATCGATATGCGCTCGGGGTTCAGAAATCTTTCAAATAGCAGATTAAATTGAAGCGGCTCGACGTTGGTAATATTAAGACAGTAAGAAACAATTGACCCGGCGGCACTGCCGCGGCCAGGACCAACGACAATGCCGTTTTGTTTGGCCCAATTAACGAAATCCTGCACGATCAAGAAATATGAAGCAAAACCGGTTTTTTTGATAGTGTCCAATTCATAATCAACACGTTTTAATATTTCCGGACCGGCTTTTTCTCCATATCGCTTGACCACCCCGGTCATTACCAGTGATTTTAGATAATCATCCGCCGCCGCAAATCCTTCCGGCAGGGGAAAGTGAGGGAGTAATACTTTGCCCAGCTCGATCTTCAGATCACATCGTTGGGCGATGCGCTCGGTATTGGCCATAGCCTCCGTGATAATATCCTCGCCGTATTTTTTGAACTTTTCAAACATCTCCTCAGCAGAAAGGAGTGAGAAATTATCATGTTTCATCGTCAGCCGGTCTTTGTCATCGATGCTGTTGCCGGTCTGGACCGCCAGCAATACATCATGCGCATGCGCGTCATCCGAATGAGCATAGTGGGAGTCTTGAGTCGCGACCATCGGGATGCCTGTCTCTTGGGCCAGGCGGATAAGTTCCGGGGTCACCCGGTTCTGGTCGTCGATTGAGGGGTGTTCCTGTATTTCGATGAAATAATTCCCGACACCGAACATGTCCTGGTATTCGAGAGCGACCTTCTTTGCTTTCTCAAAGTTGCCGGATGAAATATTTCGTGAGACCTCGCCGGCAAGACATGCCGAAAGAGCGATCAGCCCCTCCGAATGCTTCCGCAATAGTTCTTTATCGATGCGTGGTTTGTAGTAATAGCCCTCAAGGTGCGCGGCACTGACCAGTTTCACGAGATTCTTATAGCCGATGTTATTCTGAGCCAGCAGCACAAGGTGATAGCGCTTATCGTCGCTCCTTCGGGCGTGCATATCTTCGCACATGTATACTTCGCAGCCGATGATGGGCTTGATGCCGGCCTTCTGTGCCTTCTTATAAAACTCTATGGCGCCATACATGACGCCATGGTCGGTCAGCGCGGCCGCTTCCATCCCCAGATTCTTTGCCCGCGCGACAATTTCATCGATCTTCGACAGTCCATCAAGGAGTGAGTAGTGGGAATGAGTGTGGAGATGGACGAACTTCATACGTTCATTCTAGCACTCGACATTTCTACCGCAATTGTTGATAGCTGAATCCGACCTTCGGGACTATTGCGGAACGATTTATTTTGTGGTATCCTTTTTTCACGATTAGTCGTTAATTGTCAGGCATTAGTTCAGCTAATTACTGACAATTCATCACTAGTTTGATTGAAATCTGTAATGGGGAGGCAGGAGCGAGCAGCCGCATAGCGGCGTCGCGAGCGAGGTCGGAAGGGTGGCGAGAGCCACTCATCGGCTCGATGCCCCCTCCGAGTTCAAAATGGCAGTACCAAGACACCATATGGCCAAGGGTAAGCAGCTGCGACGTCGCAGCCACTTGGCGTTAAAGGGCCGGTCGCTCGTCAAATGCGGTCACTGCGGCAAAATGATCATGCCGCACCAGGTCTGCAAGTTCTGCGGGTTCTATAATGGCAAAGAAGTGGTAAATGTTCTCGCTCGGGAATTAAAAAAGCGCGAAAAGCGCATGGCCTCACAGGGCCGGTAGGTTTTTAAATTCATTTTAGATGGCCTCACGTCACCTTTCTCGATCGGTCGCGATGCAATCCCTTTACGAATGGGACTTCAAGGGCAGGCACGATGAAATGCTCGCCGAGATATTGGAACACAATATCAAGGAATTCGGTGCCGGCATTGATGACCCGTCTTTTATCGCTCAGCTGGTCAAAGGTGTTATCGATCACGTTCCCGAATTAGATAAGATCATCGAAAAAGCGGCGCCTCAATGGCCGTTGGACCAGATCGCCATCGTCGATCGCAACGTTTTGCGTCTCGGGTTGTTCGAACTCTTATTCGGGAATCGTGAGGAAGTTCCGCCCAAGGTTGCCATCAACGAAGCCATTGAGCTGGCCAAGTCATTCGGCGGTGATTCATCGGGCAAGTTCGTGAACGGCGTGCTCGGCACGATCTATCGGGAGATCGGTGAGCCGGGCAAGGATGACTCGCCTAAGCGGAAAGACAAAGAAGCGTCCGAAGAGCCGGAAGACAACAACCAGCAAGAAGACAGTCAATCATAGAGACCTTCGGTATCTCTGGTTGATTGCATTCTTGCCTATCGTATGGCGGATATTTCTACTCTGGAACGAAGCATCAAGGTTCCGTTCAAAAATAAAGACCTGCTCATGCAGGCGCTGACCCATCGTTCATATCTTAACGAAAATCCCAAATGGCATCTGGACCACAATGAGCGTCTGGAATTTCTCGGCGATGCGGTTCTGGAACTGGTCGTGACCGAGTATCTCTACGCCAACTACCCCAATCCCGAGGGCGAATTGACCAACTGGCGCGCCGCACTGGTCAATGCCAACATGCTCTCTGATATTTCAAAGAACTTCGACCTGAACGAGTATATACTGCTGTCCAGGGGAGAGGCGAAAGATACCGGCCGGGCCCGGCAATATATCCTGGCCAATGCCATGGAAGCGCTTATCGGGGCGATATACCTTGACCAGGGCTACGATATGGCATCGAAGTTTATCCATGCATTCGTGTTGAAGGAATTTCCGCGCATCATTGAACAGCGGCTGTACCGGGATGCCAAGAGCGTATTTCAGGAAAAAGCCCAGGAGAAGGTCGGAGTTACGCCCAATTACGAAGTGCTGGCCGAGTGGGGTCCGGACCATGCCCGCCATTTCAAAGTCGGTGTATACCTGAACAAAGACCTTGTCGCTGATGGCGAAGGTCCGTCCAAGCAAGAAGCCCAGCAGAAGGCCGCCGAGGCGGCGCTCCGACAAAAGGGGTGGTAACTTTACTCTCTGCATCGAGGGAGTATAATTGCAAAGCATGAAAGAACAATTTCCGGCTAAAGAAACGGAATCAAAATCTCCCAACTATTCACGACAGGAGGAGTGGGAAGCAAAGGACCTCGTTCTGGCTTTTCCGCTCTTCCCGCTTTTTATTTTCGCTTTTCTGTTTGACGACCTATTCTGATGATCCACGGCGAATACAAGAAAAAATTGTACGGAGTATTCGATGTTCTCGGTTTTTCTGAGGCCGAAAAAGTAACGGCCCTGGAAAGCTTCAAGAAAAAACTGGCTTTTGCTTTGCTTCAATCGGTCAATGGAAATTTATCACCCGAGGAACAGGAGCTGATACGTCAGCCTCAGCCGTCACATGACCAGGTGGCCATGTTGCAAAAAAGCATTACTGCGCAATATTCAGAGGAGGAGCTCTATCAAAAGAGCCTGCCGTTATTCCGGAAGATATTGGACGACTACATTATATTCATGGTTCAGCGTGTTGACCCCGAAACTGCGGCAAAACTCAAACAGGCTGCCTACTAAAACATCCGCCATTGGCGGATGTTTTAGTGGAACTTGCTAAGTTTTATAAAAATTGGTATCATATTGGGACATTATGTTAGTAATGCGTCTACAACGTATCGGCAAGCGCGGCCAGGCCTATTTCAGGATCGTGGTCACCGAACACACCAAAAAACCGCAAGGGGAGTTCCTTGAGCTTTTAGGCTCGTATGATCCGCACAAAAAAGACCTCAAAGTTAAAAAAGAGCGGATAGAACACTGGCTGGCTCAAGGTGTCCGTCCATCCCCGACGGTCAATAATCTTCTCGTAAACAACAAGATCATCTCGGCTCCGAAGATGGTCAGCTGGAAACCGAAGCCGGGTGCAAAGAAAACCGAAGTGGCCGCAGCACCGGCCGCCAAAGCTCCGGAAGCTGCGCCTGCGCCAGAGCCGGCTCCCGCTCCCGTAGAAGAGCCTCAATCATAATAAATACCGCACGAATCGTGCGGTATTTATTATGAAAAAAAGCGCCCACGGGGATTCCGGCTTGAGCACGGAACCTCCCAGAGGCGCAATATTGAATAGAGTTCGTAATTCGTCACTGCTGATCTCCATCTGAGCAGCAATGAGATTGTCCTGGAATCTGAGCGGTATGGTGTCCTGAAGTCCCAGAAACTCGATCGTCGACGGACCCGACACATTCTGTTGGTAGAATATCCCCTGATGAGGACCCCGGATATAGAGAGTACCGGTACCATTTTTGACCGAAAGGATGACCCGGCTTACGCTGAATATAACGTAGTACCTGATGGGCAACTGTTTCGGATTGACCGGATCGGTCAGCCTCAGGACGTACGTAACAGGAAATTGCTGAAGCTGAAAAGTGAGATGGAAATTGATATTTCGCTCGGCAACATCATGGGCGATAGACCGCAGCACCGAGACGATCTCTTCTTCATCATGGTTACCGGCCGGCTGCTGCCACAGGATTTTTTGGCTTCTGGGAATCTGCGGCCAATTTCCGGGGTCCTCGGGACCTCTGGATGGCGGTCTCTTGGGCTGAATGAATTGAGGCACTTGGTATGGTGCCGGCTCCAAAGGTTCGCCATCATATACGAGTGTTATGCCGATACCCATTGCCAGGCCTGCGAAAAACGTCGAAATTCCGACGATCAACATTTTTATGTTACCGGGACTCATTGTCAATGACCGTTTTTTGTATTATTGAATATAGAGAGGATTAGTCAATCAAATGAATATCATTCAAGTCGATCTCAATAAGGACCTCGATCCCATCATCAACGAGGCCCTTTCCATTTTAAAATCAGGCGGGACGATCATATATCCGACGGATACGGTGTACGGTCTTGGCTGTAACGCACTCGATGAGTTCGCGGTGCGGCGCATCTTTGATATTAAGGAACGGAGCTCAAAGCCGTTGCCGATCCTCGCCCGGAACATGGTATGGGTCGAGGAGCTGGCGTATTTGAACGATCAGCATCGGAAGATGGCCGAGAAATTTTGGCCCGGCAAATTCACGCTTGTATTGCCGAAAAAGGAGATCATTCCGGCCATTACGACCACCGGACTGCCCAGTGTCGGTATCCGGATCGCCGACCATGTGTTCACGGATAAACTGCTTGCCCGCTTCGGATATCCGCTCGTGACCACATCGGCCAATATATCCGGGGCAGCTCCGACCGGCGATATCAATACCATCATCCGTGAGTTCAGTCATCATGTTCCGCGTCCGGACCTTATCATCGATGCCGGCGTACTTCCCAAATCAAATACTTCGGTGATCATTGACTGCACGACCGATAAGCCGAAGGTACTGCGTATCGGTCCATCCAAGCCGGAAGATTTGCTAAAGCTGCTGGAAGTATAGGATAATGATTCCGTGGATATTATTCACTCATTGATTCTCGGTTTGGTCGAAGGAGTTACGGAGTTTCTGCCGATCTCTTCAACCGGCCACCTCATCATTGCCTCTAGGCTGTTCGGTTTGCCCGAGTCCGACTTTTTGAAAACATTTGAGATCGTCATTCAGCTCGCCGCCGTGATGGCGGTCGTGATCCTGTATTGGAAGCGGATCCTTGCCAACCTGATACTGTTCTTTGAGCTGATCATCGCCTTTATTCCGACGGCGATCATCGGATTTCTGGTCTATCCAGCGGTAAAAGGCCTTTTGTTGGGGAGCGTGACGATTGTGGCTTGGTCGCTGGTCATCGGCGGCGCGGTTATCATCTGTTTTGAGCACTGGCACCGGGAACGTCATGGAGTCGTCGGATATGCCAATGCGTTTTGGGCCGGACTGGCCCAGACGCTGGCATTGATCCCGGGCATTTCACGGGCGGCGGCTACCATCATCGGCGGGGAAGCGGCGGGTATGTCGCGGGCAACGGCGGTCGAGTTCTCGTTCATGCTTGCGATTCCGACGATGGTCGCCGCCAGCGGTTATGACCTGTACAAAAACATTCACACCGTTTCGATCCATGGAAATCTTGCATTGCTTGCCGTCGGTTGTTTAGCCGCATTTATCTCCGCGCTGGCTAGTGTCCGGTGGTTGCTTAAATATCTCCAAACGCATTCCCTCTCCGCCTTCGGTTGGTACCGGATCGTTATCGGCCTGCTACTCCTGCTATTTCTACGATAAGGCATTACGTATATGAATGAAGCGATCTTTCGGGCGATCAACGGCCTCGCGGGCCGGTTTGGCTGGCTGGATGCCGTAATGATCTTCTGTGCCCGGTATCTGATGTATGCCTTAATCCTCGGCGTTGCGTTTGAACTTCTCCGAAATTACAAACGGTGGAGAAACATGGCCGTCGTGTCCATCAGTTCGGCACTCATAGCCCGGTTCGGTGTCATTCCGGTGATCCGTTGGTTCTATTCTGAACTGCGACCGTATCAGGTCCTGTCTCAAGTGAATCTGTTGGTGGCCAAAGAAGTCGAGGCCTCATTCCCGTCGGGCCACACCGTATTCTCATTCGCTCTGGCAACCGGCGTCTATCTCTATAATAAAAAAGCCGGATGGTACTATCTCTTTCTTGCGGCATTAATAGGCTTCGCTCGTGTCTTCACCGGAGTCCATTGGCCATATGACATCATCGGCGGGATGGTGATCGGTGTTGGAACCGCTTTGGTCTGCGACCGGCTCTATCGGAAGTACAAAAACAGGCGGGGATTATAAAGCGGCTCTCTCAGAGAACTCGAGTGCGTTCTCAAGAAAAGATGCGATGACCAACGGTCCCATTCCGCCGGGCACCGGAGTAATCAGCGATGATCTAGACGCAACCGAATCAAACTCTACATCTCCGGCCATCTTATTTCCTATTTTCCCGTAACCGAAATCAACGACCACCGCACCTTTCTTAACCATGTTTCCATGGATGAGGCCGGGTTTACCCACTCCCGAAACTATTATATCGGCCTGTCGTGATAGTTCTCCCGGATTTGAAGTATGCTCATCGATACGAAAGACTTTGGCACCGCTTTTTTCCAGCCAGTGCGACACGGGCATGCCCACAAGCATGCCCTGGCCGAATACGGCCGCAGTTTTACCGAGGGGGTTTATTCGGTGCTCGTTAAACAAAAGTTCCAGGGCCCGTACCGCCGGAGGCAGGATTTTCGACCGGTCTTTGTAATAGTTCTCTTGGGCCGCCGAAGAAAGAATATCAATATCTTTTTCCGGGGGAATCGTATCCAGGACCTTAATCTGGTCCAAGTTCTTTGGCAGGGGAAGCTCCACGATGATTCCGGTCATGCTTTTGTCTGCATTCAATATTCGCAGCTTATCCATGAGTTCTTTTTCCGAAACATCCGTCCCAAAGTGGTGTACTCGGAATTCCATGCCGATCGATTCGGCATATTTTTTCTTCAGTTCAACGAAGCGGCCGACCGCAGGGTCATTACCCATCCATATGGCCGCAATAGAAATACGCCGGCCATCAAGGCCGGCTTTTATCTTGTTCAGAATTTTCTGCGCTATCGCTCTTCCGTCGGCAATGATCATGAGGGTGTAAGTTTTTGTGCCCGAGGTGGGAGTTGAACCCACAAGTCCGTAAGGACACGCGATTTTGAGTCGCGCGCGTATGCCAATTCCGCCACTCGGGCATTACCACTTTGGTTTTTAATGACCCGGGTAGTTTATCATTTCAGACCTGATTTTTCAATTGATTATTTCCGGTTTAGTGATATTATTCGCTCATGGCTAGGGTAATCTCGATCTGTAATCAAAAAGGCGGTGTCGGCAAGACCACCACGGCCGTGAATCTGGCGGCTTACCTGGCGGCGATGGGCAAGTATATTCTTTTGGTTGACCTTGATTCCCAGGCAAACGCCACTGTCGGTCTCGGAGTTCCGATGCATGAGAACGACTTCAATATTTATCATGCGCTCATCAATGACCAGAATCCGGCTGGCTTCCTCAAAAAAACCGGCATTTTCGGATTCGATATCCTGCCGGCCGCCCAAAGTCTGGCCGGGGCGACCGTAGAATTGGTCTCTATGGAAGAGCGGGAGACCCGCCTTAAAAAAGTTCTGAACAGTATCCGCTCTAATTACGATTTCATACTGATAGACTGTCCGCCGTCCCTTGGTCTCCTGACCGTGAATGGTTTGGCGGCTTCCGAGAGAGTCCTCATTCCGGTCCAATGCGAATACTTCGCACTTGAAGGTTTGAGCCAGCTTTTAAAGACCGTTGAACTTGTCCGCGAGGGCTTGAATCCTGATTTGCAGGTACTCGGCGTATTGCTTACAATGTATGATAAGAGGAATCAGCTGGCGAACCAGGTCGTCAACGAGGTCCACAGGAACTTTCCGGGCAGAGTGTTCGATGCCGTGATCCCCAGAACGGTGTCACTGGCGGAGGCGCCGAGCTTCGGCAAGACGATTCTTCAATTCGACCCCAATTCAAAAGCCGCCCGGAGCTATCGACAACTGGCGGAAGAGGTTATAAAGTATTCGAATTAATGGCTATTAACGGTAAAAAATTATTCGGACTGGGTAAGGGATTGGGCTCGCTTATTCCCTCGGCCAGTGAAATGCAGCCTGCAATGCGCAAGGAAAATGTTTTCTATGTCGAAATTTCCAAGATTGATGCCAATCCCGATCAGCCCCGTCAGGATTTCGACAAGGAAGCTCTCGGTGAGCTTTCAAAATCGATTCGTAAGTACGGCGTGTTGCAGCCGCTCCTTGTTTCTAAAATAGAGCATTCATCTCCGAAGGGCTTGGACGTTTCATATCAGCTGATCGCCGGAGAACGCCGTTTGAGGGCCGCCAAGATGGCCGGACTGCCGCATGTACCGGTTATTATCCGTGATGATTTTGAAAAAGAAAAAGACCGCCTGGAAGTTGCATTGATCGAAAACGTCCAGCGGGAAAATTTGAATCCGATGGAAGAGGCGGAAGCATATGCGCGGCTGGCAAAAGAGTTCGGCCTGACCCAACAGGAGATCGCCGATAAAGTTTCCAAATCACGGGAAGTGGTTGCCAATGCCATCCGACTGATGAACCTGCCCGAAGATATCAGAGTATCACTTCGTTCCGGTAAATTAAGCCGGGCTCATGCCCGGGCGCTGCTCGCCTTCAGCGATGCGGCCAAGCAGAGGGAGATGTATCGGCAGATACTGAGCGGAGGAGTTTCATCGAAAGATGTCGAGAGCGCCGCTTCAGCACATAAAAGTCCTTCAAAGAAGCCAAAAGCAGACGGGAAATTCGTGGAGCTGGAAAAAAATCTTGCTGAAACGCTTGGCACGACCGTTGCGATCCATGGCGCTGCGGCGAGCGGAGGAAAGATCGTCATCAAATTCGCCTCGCTGGAGGATCTCAATAAGATAGCCAAAAATATCATCGACTAGAGCAAAAACGGGGCCTGCTGCAGGCCCCGTTTTTGATTGACCACGGTCGCAAATAGTCGTACATTATGCCCACTGTTCTTTATGAATATGGATGATCGGACCAGGATCCTGATCTTCGGAGCCAGTGCCCACGGTATCGGATGGCTGACCGAACGCTATGCCCGCTACTTCAATAGACAGCCCCAGCGATTTGCGGCGAGCATTTCGACGGCAGATGTCACCAACGGTTCTATGGTGGCTACCGTTCTCGATGCGGTCCGGCCCGATGTAGTCATCAATACGGCCGGGAAGACCCACGGTTGGGGCTATCCCAATATCGACGGCTGCCAGGCCAGCCAAGAAGCCAAAGATCGGACGTATCAGGTAAATACGATCGGAGCCGGTATCATCGGCAGGCAGTGTCTGTCCAGAGGGATCTACTTGGTCCACCTCGGCAGCGGCTGCATCTTTGACGGGTCCACCGAGGGAGGTTTTAAAGAAACCGACACGCCAAATCCGGTCAGCTGGTATGCCTGGACCAAAGTCCAGGCCGACGAGATCCTGTCTCAGCTTGGCAATACGCTCATTCTTCGGATCCGGATGCCGATCAGCGGAGAAGTTCATCCGCGAAATCTGATCACCAAGCTTGCCGGGGGCACACATATCATCAATGTTTTGAATTCGGTCACGGTCGTAGACGAACTGCTCCAGGTGACCGAACAGCTGATGCTTCTCCGGGGGGTTGGTATCTATCATGTGACCAATCCGGTTCCGGTCCGCCACGAACAGATCATGGATTGGTACTGCGAGATTGTGGATCCGGATCATCGTGAGAGGTACCAGATGGTCGGATTGCATGAGTACAAAACACTTGCCCGGCGGTCCAACTGCGTTCTCTCAACAGAAAAACTGCAAAAGGTCGGAATTCATATGTCTGATGCGCCCGATGCGATCCGGCAATGCCTGGCAGAGTATCGGGAGAATCTGCATCCCGTCGAGGTCAAGTAGTCCGGCTATGCCGGACTTTTTCTATCCGCAGTTATCTTCTTCGTATTTTTACACCTGGGATAATTCGAGCAGGCTTTGAACTTTCCAAATTTACCGTCCCGGATAAGCATATGGCCGACATTGCACGAATCGCAGATCTCGCCGGTATCTACCGGCTTAGCTCTTTCTTCCTTGACGATATATTTGCAGTTCGGAAAGTTCGAGCAGGCGGTAAAGTTACCGTAGCGGCCGGTCTTGATGACGAGACGGCCGATCTTGCACTCGGGACAGATCGCTCCAACTTCTTTATTTTTTGATATTTCGGGCATATGTGTAATGTCTATTCCTTCTTTTTCTTACCTCTCCGGCCGACCTTCTTTTCCTCCTTCAATATTTCAAGGGCTCGGGGGAGTTCAATGGTGTATACGTCATCAACTTTTTTCAATGAACGAAAGTCGCCGTCGTGCATGATATACGGTCCGAAGCGGCCGACATTGGCGACGATATCTTTTCCGGTATCGGGATGGGTGCCCAGTATACGGGGCAGGCGCAAATATTTCAATGCATCATCCAGAGTGACTGTCGTAAGGTCTTTTGCTTTCGGTATGCTGGCCCGCCGCGGCTTGGGCTTCTCTTTTGTCACTTCACCCAATTGGACATATGGCCCGAAACGGCCCTCAAGAACAAAGATGGGTAGGCCGGTTTCCGGATCGGTCCCGAGCGGTTTATTCGGTTCAGCAACTGAACCGTCCAGCTGGCGGGCGCCCTTGCATTCGGGATAGCGTTCGCAGCTCATGAATTTTCCGCCCCGGCCGAGCTTAATAATCATCGGACTGCCGCAGACCGGACACTTCCATTTGTCAGGAGCCGCGCCCAGGTTGGTGAGTTTTTCTATCTTCTCTTTCGCTTTGACGTCTTTATGGAAGGGTCCGTAGAAATCCCGGAGAGTTTTGACATACTCTCTTTTTCCGTCAGCAATATCATCAAGCTCGTTTTCCATTTCAGCGGTGAACGTATCGCCGATGTAGTTCATGAAGTTTTCTTCAAGGAACGAGCTTACAACCTCGCC
Organism: Candidatus Yanofskyibacteriota bacterium; assembly: GCA_023245235.1. GTDB lineage: Bacteria > Patescibacteriota > Minisyncoccia > 2-02-FULL-40-12 > GWA2-44-9 > JAHFKT01. The sequence continues at coordinate 18,969 of JAHFKT010000004.1, read as the reverse complement.
GGTATCGGTCGGTTTAAGCGCCCGGCCCTCCTTCTCCACGTACTTGCGGTCATGGAGAGTTTTGATGATTGAAGCGTATGTGGAGGGCCTTCCGATGCCGCGCTTCTCCAATTCCCGTACAAGTCCGGCCTCCGTATAACGTGCCGGCGGTTCAGTATGTTTTTCTTCGCTCGTCATATCTTTCAGATCCATCGGTTCACTTTTATCGACTTTGGGTAGTTCCACGTCTTCTCCCCGTGCACGAATATCGCAGGCCAGCCAGCCGTCGAAGGCTACACGCGAACCGGTAGCTGAAAAATCAGGGATGCCATCCTCTGTAATATTGGCGACGATCTTTGTGCGCAGCAGTTTGGCATCGGCCATCTGCGAGGCGATAGCCCGCTCCCGGATGAGGCGATACAGTTTTTTCTGCTCTTCATTATGCCCGGCGTTTTCCCGCGCCGCATCTGTCGGACGGATAGCTTCATGGGCTTCTTGGGCGTTCTTGCTTGTGGTCTTGTACACTCGAGGCTCCGCGTATCCTTTGCCATATATTTTTTCGACGAGACCGATAATTTGTGATTGAGCGGAAGAAGCAAGGTTCACGCTGTCGGTGCGCATATAGGTTATAAAACCCTGTTCATACAGCTTTTGGGCGATGACCATGGCCCGGGCCGGTGAAAAGCCAAGACGCGAGCTTGCCGTTTGCTGGAGCGTTGAGGTCGTGAACGGCGGGCGGGGCGACCGCTTTATTTCGCTTTCGGTAATGTTCTTGATAAACCAAGAACCGGCCCTGCCCTTTTTAAGGATGGTTTCGGCGACCTTTTGGTCCCGAGGCTCTTCTTCGCAGGTGACCCGAAAGACCGTCCCGTTCTTTCCGGAGATATCGGCAGCGATGACATAATATGTTTCGCTCTTGAACGCGCGGATCTCGCGCTCCTTCTCCATGACGATGCGGAGTGCCGGTGACTGGACGCGCCCGGCGGAAAGTCCGTAGCGTACTTTTTTCCAGATCAGACCCGACAGATCATATCCGACGAGCCGATCAAGGACCCTGCGTGCTTCCTGGGCCCGCACAAGCTCCGGATCGATCTCGCGGGGATGTTCCAGGGCCTCCCTTACGGCATCTTTGGTGATCTCGTGAAAGACAATGCGCTTGGGTTTCTTCAGACCGAGCACTTCCGCCACGTGCCATGCAATGGCCTCTCCTTCGCGGTCAGGGTCAGTGGCGAGGTAAATTTGGTCCGCTTTTTTGGCGATCTGTTTCAGATCTTCAAGAACCTCTTGCTTGCCCTCGCTGACTTCATAGTGGGGGATGAACCCGCCCTTGATGTCGATGGCCTTTTTATTGCTTTTTGGAAGGTCCCGCACATGTCCGACGGAAGCGCGCACCAAAAAATTCCCACCCAGGAATTTAGAGATAGTTTTTGATTTTGTCGGACTTTCTACAATAACGAGGTTCATGTAATGAAACTGGGTTAATCTGTTTTTCTGAACATCCCGCCGGCCATCTGGCGGACCATTCCTTTTATTTCCATGATCGAGAGTGTGGCCGTGATCTCCGATGCATCTCTGCGGGCCTGTTCGATGATCGCATCGGTCGTCATCGGGCCATTGGTTCCCAGTATAGCAAGAATGGATGCTTCCGTCGGATTTTCTGTGGACACCGGCGTTTTCAGGTCGAGCATCGAGTAGTCTCCGATGATGTCTTCCGTAGAGGCCACCAGTTTCGCGCCCCGCTGGATAAGCTTATTCGGTCCGTCCGACTTGGGCGAAAAAATATTGCCCGGGACCGCGAAAACATCCCGGTTCTGTTCGAGGGCGTGTCTGGCGGTAACGAGCGAGCCGCTTTTTTCATCGGCCTCTATGATCAGAACGCCCCGCGAAAGACCGCTGATGATCCTGTTCCGCACCGGAAACGAATCTTTATATGCCGGCTTTTTGCCGCTATGTTCGGATATGAGAAGGCCGTCCCGTTCCAATATCTCAAGAGCCAGCCGGTGGTTGGTCATGGGAGTTATGTTTTCGATCCCGGAACCGAGGACGGCGATGGTCTTGCCCATACAATGAAGTGTAGTCTGATGAACGCAGGCATCGATACCCAAAGCGAGTCCGCTCACGATCGTGAAATGCCGGGCCAGACCCGGAATAAGTTTCTGTACCGCTTCTTTGCCGTAGCCGGTAAGCATTCTGGTTCCCACCACCGCAAAACACTCGCTGTCCAGAAGCGCGATATTGCCCCTGCAATACAGATACTCGGGTGCATCGGAAATCTGATTCAGCCGTTCAGGGTATTGCGGGGACCCTTTTTGTATTTGGATGACCGGGTGGTTCATGGCTTCGGATTGGCACATGGTACTCTATACTGCTGGAAAAAGGCAAATCGGCATGATATACTTGCTCTGTTTTTATAGTTCTCGGTCAACCTGATTATTATGTATCTTTCCGTTATCATTCCGGCCAAAAATGAAGAGAAGCATATTAAAAGAACCGTCGAATCGGTTGTTCATTTTTTAAAACAAAAAGCTGTCGAATATGAGGTACTTGTGGTGACCAACCGGTCGACCGACAGGACGACCGTCATCGTGAAAGAGATGATGCAGGGTATTCCGGGTCTCAGACTTCTGGATTATCCCGAAACCGGAGGCAAGGGTTTTGCGGTCAAAGAGGGAATGCTCCACGCCAAAGGCGAGTATCGCCTGTTCATGGATGCTGATAATGCAACCACGATTGATAACATAGATAAATTCATGCCTTATTTTCAACAGGGCTACGGCGTGGTGATCGCATCGATCGCGGTAAAGGGATCTGCTGTTGTGCAAGGAAGCGAACCCGTGTGGCGGCGGCTATTTGGAAAGTTGGGCAATCTTTATATTCAGATCCTCGCCGTGCCCGGTATTCACGATACCCAAAGAGGTTTTAAAATAGTGACGGCTAAAGCGGCTCAGGATATCTTCTCTTGTTCCAGGGTTACGCGCTGGGGATTTGATATCGAGATGCTTGCCCTCGCGAGAAAGTTCGGATATAGAATTAAGGAAGTGCCGGTTAATTGGCATAACGACCCGAATACTGCTTCCCATCCCGGCTTCGATTCATATTTCGGGGTACTGAGGGATACGCTTAAGATCAGATGGTGGCTGCTGACGGGCCGGTACGGCCGTGCTAAAATAGATCATGCTTAATGAATTTCGACAGGATCCCGTCTCGGGTGATTGGGTGCTCTACGCTACGCACCGGGCCCGGAAACCCGGCGCATTCGAGAAAGACAAGTTTTATCAGACAAAGGAAGAATGTCCTTTTGACGGCCAGCGTCTCATAGACCAGGGAAGGCCGCTTGCCGTGTGGGAGCACGGCAAAAAAGTCGAAGGGGTGCCAGACAACTGGACGACCCTTGTCATAAACAATAAATTTCCTGCCGTCGAATCAGGAATGTGCAGCCCGATCCACACCCGGGGCCCCATATCGACCGCCGACGGCCGCGGTTTTCATGAACTGGTCATCACCCGTGACCACGACCGGCACTTTGCTCAATTTACCGATGAGGAAACCGCCGAGGTGATCATGGCATACAAGGACCGGTATAACGCCATGGCCACGGATAATTGCGGCGACTATATTTCGATCTTCCATAATCACGGACATCTGGCCGGTGCGACCGTTTATCACAATCACACTCAGATCCTTTCCATGCCGATCATTCCGTCCGGCGTTCTGAGGAATGTCAAAAATTCCGTCGAATATTTCGAAAGGACCGGCGAACGTATCCATGAAGTAGTCCTCGCCTGGGAGATGCAAGAGCGCAAGAGGATCATTTACGAGAATGAAAAATTCGTTGTTCTGTGTCCATATGTCAGCCGCGCGCCATACCAGGTGCGGATATTTCCGAAAATTCGGAATGCATATTTCGGAGACCTCGATGACGCCGACATTCCGTTCCTTGCTCAAGCGCTCAACATGGCCCTGAAAAAGATCAACAAGGCTCTCGATAACATTGATTACGCTTTCTTTATCCACACATCTCCACCCCATCGGTTGAACGTGCCGTCATTCGATTTTTATCATTGGCACGTCGAAATTCTGCCCCGGTCATCGATCGCAGCCGGTCTTGAGCTCGGAACAAACGTGTTTGTTAACGTGGTTGATCCGGACGTAGCCGCCGCCGAGCTTCGAGAGGCTGTAATCTAAAGTATGTTCAATATTGCCGGCTTTACATTGTCACTGATCGGCTCCGCCGGATACGGCGGGCTTTTTGCTCTCTCGCTTTTGGAAAGTGCGGCCATTCCCATTCCCTCAGAGATCGTATTGCCATTTTCAGGATTTCTGGCCGTTTCCGGCCGGTTTAATCTTATTACCGTTGTGATCGTGGCGAGCGTCGCGAATCTTGTCGGTTCCCTGATCTTGTTTTACATCGGCCGGTCAGGGGGCCGATGGTTTCTTGAAAAATACGGTAAGTACATTCTGGTTTATCATAAGGACCTTGAAGCGGGGGACCGTTGGTTCAGGGAACACGGACGCGGTACTGTCTTCTGGAGCCGCATGCTTCCGGTCGTCCGGACATTCGTGTCATTGCCGGCCGGCATTTCAGAGATGAACGCGGCTATTTTCGGCGCCTATACATTCTTCGGCGCCCTGCCCTGGAACTTTGCGCTTGCCTTCATGGGCTACAAGGCGGGGGAACACTGGGACGTTCTTAGTCCGTACTTTCACCGGGCCGATATCGCGATCGGCGCCATGATCATTGTCTTGGCGGCGTGGTATATTATAAAGAAAAGAAAGCATGCATAAGAAATACATCATTGCGAACTGGAAGATGAATCCTCAAACGCTGGCCGAAGCCGAACAGATCTTGGATTACATCAATGATCACTTTGAAAACCGGCCGGAACGGGAATCATCTCTGGTCATCTGCCCGCCGTTCGTATTTCTGGAAGAGGTCGGTAAATTACTGCAGTCATCGCACCTTGAACATAATGCCCAGCTGGGCGCGCAGGATATCGCACTTGCCGAGTCGGGTGCGTGGACAGGGGAGGTCTCGGGACCGATGTTGAGGCGCTTGAACGTGCAGTACGTTATCATTGGTCATTCCGAGCGCCGCTGGAAGCTCGGAGAGAATGACGACGTCGTTAATAAAAAATTGAAGACCGCACTGGCGGATGAGCTGATGCCCATCGTCTGTATCGGGGAGCGGAAGCGGGACAAGACTTTCAAAGAGTTTCTGAAACAGCAGATGGGAGCCACATTTGCCGGTCTCTCGGCCGACGAAATAGGCAACTGCCTTATTGCTTATGAACCTGTGTGGGCCATTTCTTCCAATCCCGGCTCCCGGCCCGATACGCCCGGGGACGCACTCCAGGCGGTTGCCGTTATCAAAGAAATTCTCGGTCAGGGTGTGCCGGTTCTCTATGGCGGTTCGGTTACGTCCCAGAACGCGAAGGATTTTCTTTCGCTCGATGAGATCGCCGGTGTATTGGTCGGCGGGGCGAGCATCCGCAAAGAAGAGTTCGTCGAGATCCTAGATATCGCGGCCGCTATTTGACCGGAACGAACACACCCTCGGGCGGGGTTTTTGTTTCCGGACACATTCGGTGCTATATTAGTGGTAAATGAAAATGCTCCGGGACATTACCGATCTGAAAGACAAGAAGGTCATTCTCCGCGTTGACTTTGACGTGCCGGTTTCGGATAAGGGGCAGATCGAAGAACCGTTCCGCATCAAAAAGCAGAAAGAAACCCTTGACTACTTGGTAAGCCATGGCGCAAAAGTAGTAATGGCCGCCCATATCTCAGATGAATCGGTCGGCGAATCATTCGCCGCTCTTATACCCCAGCTTCATATATTACTCGGCCATGAGATCAGTTTCATTAAGACCGTAGCGGAGATCGCCCCGTACCTTGACCATTATGCCGGACCGGCATTGCTCGATAACGTACGACAGAATGAGGGCGAAAAAAAGAACGATCCGGAATTCGCAAAAAAATTGGCGGACGGGTTCGATCTGTATGTGAATAATGACTTTGCGGTTTGTCACCGCGACCATGCATCCGTTTCGGCCATAACAAAACTACTTCCAAGCTATGCCGGGTTCATCGTTGAGGAAGAGGTCGCCAATCTTTCAAGGGTCATTGACGCTCCCAAGGAAGGAAAAGTTATTATCATGGGCGGCGCGAAAGCATCAACAAAGGTGCCTGTTATTAAGAATCTTATCGACAAATGCGAAGCGGTCTTGCTCGGCGGAGTTGTTTCCAATGACGTGCTTAAAGAAAAGGACCAGGACATGGGCAGCTCTCTCGTCGATACTGATACTCAGGCATTACTTGCCGGTCTGGACCTTGCGGACACGCGGTTGGTGGCACCGAAGGACTTCGTCGTTTTTGATAATAAGATCCTCGATATCGGCGAACAGACGATAAGGCAATATATCGATATCATCGCGAGTGCAAAGATAGTCATTTGGAACGGCCCCCTGGGATTATTTGAAAATCCTGTTTTTGCGAAAGGAACGAATGAGGTAGCCAGTGCCATCGTGGCTTCATCCGCCATGTCGGTCATCGGCGGCGGCGACACCATTTCTGCGGTCGACAAGATAGGCCTTCTCGAAAAATTCAAATTCGTTTCGACGGGCGGCGGCGCCATGCTTGCTTTCCTGGCCGGTGAGAAGCTGCCGGGCCTGGAGGCCCTAAATTAATATGGATAAACCCATCACAGAAGATATCGTGGTTATGTACCACGGAGATTGTATTGACGGGTTTGGCGGTGCCTGGGCGGCTTGGAAAAAGTTCGGCGATACCGCCGTATATATTCCTGCGTTTCGCGGGCAGGCCTCTCCGGAGGGCTTAGTAAATAAAGAGATTTACTTCATTGATTTTGTATACGAGGGTACCATCACCCAGGAGCTGATCAAAGTTAATAAAAGGGTTACCGCCGTTGACCATCATGAGACTAAAAAAGATATTACGATGCTGACCAAAGATTACCTTTTTGATGATGATCACTCAGCGGCATATTTGGCATGGACGTATTTTCATCCGGAAACACCGGTGCCGATGCTCTCCCGCTATATTGAGGACAGGGACCTCTGGAGGTTTGCCATGGAGGATTCTCTGGCCATAACGGCGATTATCAAAAGTTCTGACTTTAATTTTGAACTATGGGACACAATGTCCCGGGATATCGAAACCGCCGAAGGCAGAAAAAAATACGCTGAAAAAGGAGCGATGCTGCTCGCATATGAACAGCGGCTCGTTGATGGAGCGTTGCAGTTCAGGTCTCTCGTAGAATTTTGCGGGCATACCGTATATGCCGTGAACATTCCTCACTATTTTGCCTCAAAAGCGGCAGGTATGCTCGCGAAAGAAAAACCGCCGTTCGGGATATCATGGGCCCAGGAGAAAGATTATATCCATGTTTCATTGCGATCCGACCTTGAGGCCGAGAAGGTTTTTGACGTATCAGTATTGGCAAAAAAGTATGGCGGCGGCGGACATGTTGCATCATCGGGATTTACCGTCCCGATGAGCGGCGGTTTTCCATGGAAGATAATTCACGGATCTGATGAAAAATAAGATCACCATTCATTCTGATGGGGGCGCACGCGGGAATCCGGGTCCGGCAGCGATCGGTGTCGTGATCGAGGGGTCGAATATCGGCAAGAAGCTGTATCAGGAATATATTGGCAAGGGGACCAATAACGAAGCCGAATATCGGGCACTTATTCTTGGACTCAAAAAAGTGAAGCAACTTCTCGGTTCGGAGAAGCTGAGGGGGATGAGCATTGAATGTTATGCTGATAGCGAGCTGATGGTGAAACAGCTGAATCGGCAGTATAAGGTCAAGGAAAAAGATATTCAGGGATTCTTTGTCGAGATATCGAATCTCCTCATCGACCTGGGTACGGACGTGTCATTCCATCATATTGAGCGCGAGAAGAACGCAGAGGCCGATATGTTGGTGAACCAGGCCTTGGATCGCGAGTCGAGCAAACTGGATCTGTAAACCAAAACGCGGGCTGATGCCCGCGTTTTGGTTTCGTGTATCCAGTAAGCCGAATTCTGTCGTATGCGCCGATGAGGCGCACGGGACGATCATTTATCTAGCCCTGACGTTGCCGCCGGGGTCATGAGCATGGGCTCAATGCGGTCTACTTGTCTTCCTGCCTCATCGGCAGGAGTTTGACCTTGCACTCCGGTAAGGATTTAGCCGTTTCACTTCCGATCTTGATGCCCTCGGTCGGAATTAAGCTGTGCCGTTCGATCGAATATCGAGTGGCTAGGGTTTAGCTCTCTGTTCCTTTCGGAATCAGACGTCTCTGTTCGCACCTCTTGCATTGCTGCAGACGGGGATTACCCGCTACCGTTTCAACCTCCTCGATTGATAGTGTTCGGACTTTCCTCTCCGCTGACAGAGATTCTTAAGCGGCTTGCGCACGCTTAGAAACTTCTCCGAGAAGCGGAGCGATCATCTAGGATACACACTACAATTATACTCTTTTTGGCGGTCCGGGTCAACCACCGGAATTGCTAAAATAGATTGAAATTTAAGGGCCCGTGTGATAAACTTGACAGGATGAAAAAAGCTGATTTATTCTTCAATGTTATCCGGTTGCCCGTGGACTTCGTAATGTTGTTCTTGGCCGGACTTGCCGCATATCTTCTTCGAACTACCCTGCTTGCCGGGGTCAGGCCGGTCCTGTTCCAATTCAACCTGCCTCTTTTCAGTTACCTTTCTCTTGTTTCAGTCGTGGCCTTATTATTCATCGCTACATATGCTATTTCCGGGCTGTACTCCATGAAGGTTCGCATGTCGCGCACGGCCGAATTTTCCAAGATCCTTGTCGCTTCATCGGCCGCCATCTTAGCCGTCATCATTTTTATTTTCTTGCGTCAGACGCTGTTCAACTCCCGGTTCCTGGTCCTTGGTGCGTGGGTAATAGCGATCATCTTTGTTTCTTTGGGCCGATTGCTTGTCCGTTATCTCCAGTACGTTGCGGTCTCCCGGTATGATTTCGGGATTCAACGGGTCCTGATGATAGGCGACGATATGCTGGCTGATCAGATGAAGCAGAATATTTCATCAGCACCCGGAGCCGGCTATCGTATCATAGCCCACTGGGACCGTCCGAATATCGAATCTCTCGCAGGGCTCAAGGATGCGATCGATGAGGTGCTGTTGGTCAGTCCGAACTATTCTGGCAATCACATCGTCGAACTCGTTGATTTTTGTCATGAGAACCACATCGTATTCAAATTCGTGCCGAACCTGTATCAGACACTGACGAAACATTTTGACGTCGACCTGATCTCAAGCGTACCGGTCATTGAGCTCAAACGCACGCCCCTGGACGGATGGGGGAAAGTATTCAAGCGCGTCGTAGATATTATCGGTGCGCTCATCGGGCTGATCATTTTTTCGCCGGTGTTCCTGATCGTGGCCATTGCGATCAAGCTTAATACGCCCGGTCCTGTTCTCGCCCGTTTAAAACGGGTCAGCAAGAATAAAGAGTTCGTACTGTATAAATTCCGGAGCATGATCGCATACGACTCTGATGGCGGAGCCGAGTCTCTTAAGGCATCACTGGCGGCATTCAACGAGCGCAGCGACGGGCCGCTGTTTAAGATCAAGAACGATCCGCGTATTACAAAGGTCGGTCGGGTAATCAGAAAATACCGGATCGACGAACTGGCTCAATTTATCAATATTCTCAAAGGCGATATGTCGTTGGTCGGTCCGCGGCCGCATCAGCCCGACGAGGTCAGCCGCTACGAGAAGCATCACAAGAAAGTCCTGGCCATTAAGGCCGGGGCCACCGGCCTGGCCCAGGTATCCGGGAGCTCAGACCTGCCGTTCGACCAGGAGGTCGAGACAGACAGTTTCTATATCGAAAACTGGTCTCTGGGCATGGATATAAAGATCATTTTTAAGACTATATTTAAGATGCTTAATGACCGCTCGGCGGCATAGAATATAAAAGCACAACGGCGGAATTCCGCTCTCGGAGTGGGTTCCCCTCGCCCGCCAGGCGTTGGCGATGAAGGGAACTCTGTCGTTGTGCTTTTAGATTCCGGATGCTATCGTTCTGGCATGAAGATCGCCTTCGTCCACGAATATCTTAATCAGTTCGGAGGAGCCGAGCGGATGCTCGCGAGTCTATGCGAGTTATTTCCGCGTGCGCCTATCTACACGCTTCTGTATGACGAGGGTGCGACGAAAGGGCTGTTCAAGGACCGGGTTGTCAGGACCTCATTCCTGCAGAAATTTCCGTTTGCCAAACGCCACCATCAGTTTTATCCGGCGCTGATGCCGTTGGCCATCGAGCAGTTTGACTTCAGGGGTTTTGACCTGGTGGTTTCTGTTTCAGCTTCTTTTGCCAAAGGCGTGATCACCGGTCCCGAAACCAGGCATATTTGCTACTGCCTGACGCCGCCGCGGTTCCTTTGGGACAATAGCCAGAAGTTCGTCGATGAGTTCGGGTTCCCGCTCATGATCAGGAAAGCGATCCTGCCGTTCATATCGTACCTGCGGATCTGGGACCAGCATGCCGCCCGCCGTGTTGATGAGTTCTGGACGATCTCAGATTTTGTAGCTGCTCGGGTCAAGAAGTATTATGATCGCCGGTCCGCGATGTTATATCCGCCGGTCCAAGTCGCCCAGTTCCATTCCGTACCGAGGCCGGATGATTATTATCTGATGGTCGGCCGTTTGGTTTCCTATAAGAAATTTGATATCGCCATCCAGGCGTTCAATCAGCTTGGATTGCCGCTTGTTATCGCCGGAACCGGCCCTGAACGCCGGAAGCTCGGTGCTCTGGCAAAAAGAAATATAGTTTTTGCCGATCAGGTCGATGACCGGCGTTTGGCTGACCTCTATGCACATGCCCGGGCCCTGATATTTCCCCAGGAGGAAGATTTTGGCATCGTGCCGCTTGAGGCGATGGCATCCGGCCGGCCGGTGATGGCATACCGTGGCGGCGGCGCACTTGAGACGGTGGTTGAAGGAGTGACCGGGCAGTTCTTCGATGACCAGACTCCGGAAGCTCTCGCCGACTCCGTACTTCATTTCGATGCCGCTTCCATTGACCCGGCCGCGTGCCGGGCACAGGCTGAACGCTTTGACGTCTTGAAATTCAAAGAACGCATCAAAACCGCACTTCAGCTATGATCATCGGTATCGACATTCGTATCCTCGGAAATTCCCGGCGCAGCGGCATTGTCGAGTACGCGGAACAGCTCGTTGGCCGTATGATCGAACAGGCCCCGGAGCATACCTTTAAGTTATTTTTCTCATCATTCCGCCAGAAGCTGCCGGCGTATCGTTGGCTGTCTGCAAAAAATGTCACCCTATATTCATACCGGGTACCGAATAATATACTGTTCCTTGCCAACCGGTTCTTCAGTTGGCCATTGATCGACCGGATGCTTGGCGGCGTGGATGTGTTTTTCTCGCCGCACTTTTTTATTGCATCGCTGTCGAACGATTGCCGACGCTTTACCACATTCCACGATCTGTCATATCTCCGGTTCCCTGAATTTTTCACTCTTGGTAAACGATTGTGGCACACGATCGAGATGAATCCTATCCGCCAAGCCCGGTTATCCGACCGGATCATTGCCGTATCCGAGTCGACAAAATCCGACCTGGTCGAGCTGTATCACATCGACCCGGCCAATATCTCGGTCGTTTACTCGGGAGTTTCAATGAAGCGGCCGACGCTCGAACATCTGGAACATTTTAGGCAAAAGCATGACCTGCCCAAGCGCTTCATATTTTCATTAAGTACTCTTGAGCCGCGTAAGAATACCAAGGCCATCATAAGGGCATTCGTCCGACTCAAAGAGGTGCCCGGGTTCGATGATTGCTGGCTGGTCCTGGGCGGCGACCGGGGATGGCTGTCGGATGATATTATAGGGGAGATGGAGTCCTCGCCGGCAGTTTCCCATATCAGATATCTCGGATATATCTCTGATGAGGACCGTCCATACTATTATGCCACCGCAGAGGTGTTCGCCTACCCGTCCTTCTTTGAGGGATTCGGCTTGCCGGTTCTGGAAGCGATGGCATGCGGCACCCCGGTCGTCACTTCCCACAACTCTTCACTGCCGGAAGTCGCCGGAGACGCCGCGGTGTTGGTCGATCCCTATAATGTCGCGGACATTACCTCGGCCCTTGAACTGTTGTTGACCGATCAGCGATTCCGGACCCGCTGCATCGATAAAGGTCTTGTCCGTGCCAAGGAATTTTCATGGGATCGTTCCGTCCGGGAAACACTTCGCGTCCTTACTGATTTCTAGCGTTATTTCTCCACAGAGTCGATCATTTGCTCTGGTATATAATGAAAGGTATGCCCCAGTCTAAACGAATCGCACAAGGGGCACTCTTTGATATTAAGCCGGTGGATGCCTCCGGCTCTCTTGATGTCCGGAAAATAGAATCGGTTGTCTCGGTCGTCAACCTCAGCGCGTACCGGCCTAAAAAAGTTTCTATCAGAACCGATGCGCCAACTCAGGGCTTAGCGGTCAGGAGGCCAAAAGAGATACTGCCGGAACCTCAACCGGAATCCGAGGCAGAATCAGTGCCGGCACCGGTGCCAGCTCCAGCGACTGATGTTCCCCGGAAGCGCAGTGTTAAGAATGATTTCGATACCCTGATCAATGACGACGTTGACTTCCAGGTCGAACTTGCGAAGATAGGAGGCCAGACATCCGAGACCTCCGTGCCGGCCAAGCCGCGATACCGTATCATCCACCGCAAGCCGGCCCCTCCGATCTCACCGCTGCTTCTACCGGGGGAACGCGACCAGGAACTTCCGAAGGTCCAGCCGCGTTCCCAAAATGATTCGGGAACGATCGTGACGGACATTCCGAAGAAGCCGGGTATTGTTTCCGGGTCCGAATCTCCCAAGCCGGCCGATCCGCAATTAGACCGTATCGTATCCGAGATCGAACATTCGGCACGGATCATCGGGCGTAATACCCCCGTTCCCCGCATTGAACAATTGCCTGCGGTTCCAACTATTCAAGAGTTCGCACCGGTCCGCCGCCAGCCGGTCTTTGTGCCAGAGAAAGGTACGAAGCAAAAGCTCGTTACGGTATCGTTAAGATCTCTCCGGATATCATCGAGGCGCGTCATTATTGCGGTTGCGGCACTGCTGTCAGCCGGCGGTATTATCTATTATGTATCGCACCTGAAACATCAGGTTATCCAGGAGAGCGCTTCGGCGGTCGAAGATCTGCAGAGTGCCCACGATGACCTGAAGAGCCTTAATTTTCAGGATGCATCGCATGATTTCATACAGGCATATCAGAACTTTTCAAAAGCCGGCGATAGTTTGAATTTTATGGGTGCGACGATCACCGATCTGTTCGCTCAACTGCCAGGCGCCGGATCCGTTAAATCCGCCAAGAACCTCGTGAAGGTCGGCCAGCTGCTGGCCGACGCCGGTTCGGCAATGACCCAGGCGATGGATGCGGTCGCCAAGACCGGCATTATTTTTGATCCGACCAATAACAATGTAGCCATCGGGAGCGTTATCGGTGCGTTAAAAGAAGCACTACTGGCATCGAAAGCCGATATCGGCCAGGCCAACTCATTATTGGCCGATGTTGATGAAAGCATCATTCCTGATGACAAGAGGGCGGGTTTCGACGATTTCAGGTCAAAGCTGCCTCTGTTCGACCAGACCGTCAGTGAGAGCGCTGATTACGCGAAATTTTTCGGGAATCTTATTGATGTCAGCGGGTCTAAGCGATATTTGATCTTGTTCCCAAACTCTAGCGAACTTCGTCCGGCCGGCGGCTTTCCCGGAACATACGGGATCGTGTCCTTTAAAGACGGCAAGCTTGATGATTTCTTCGTCGACGATGTTTACAATCTTGACGGGCAGTTGAAGGAGAACATCATCCCGCCGCTTCAACTTCAGCATATCACTCCGAATTGGGGCATGCGCGATGCAAATTGGTTCATCGACTTTCCGACTTCCGCCAGGAAGATCGAGGGGTTCTATCAGAAAGAGTCCGGCCAGAGCGTTGATGGCGTGATCGCAGTCAATCCTGAGCTTATTTCCTCGATGCTGGATATTGTCGGTCCGGTCTCAATGCCGCAGTACGATCTTACACTGGATTCAAAGAATGTACTGACCACCATCCAGGACCAGGTTGAGTACGGCGCCAACCGTGATCAGCCCAAGCAGATCGTAAAGGACTTCGCTCCGCTGCTTCTCAAAAAAATATACTCGGCCAAATCCGACCAGTGGCTTTCGGTCTTCAACGCCCTGGTCAGCGGAATGGATAAGCGCCAGATCCTTATGTATTTCAATAATTTGAGCCTGGAGAGCTTCGTGTCCGATAAAGGATTCGGGGGACAGGTCCAGCGCCCGCCCGGTGATTATCTGATGGCGACAATCACGAACATAAAGGGTTCGAAGACCGATGCCGTCACCGATACATCATTCGCGCTTGATACCGTATTTGATGACGATGCGGCCATCCATACGCTCACTATCGTCCGCCAGCATAACGGCGGGCACGAGAAGTTCGGTTTCTATAATAAACAGAACCCGGCTTATATGCGCATCCTGGTACCCGACGGTGCCGAGCTCATCTCGGTCAGCGGCAATGACAAACCGAATTTCAGTCCGCTCATTGACTATCAGAACTCCGGATTTCAGAAAGATGCCGATCTGGCCAACTTAGAGAAGAGCGGTGAGGCCGACCGCTCTACCGGCGTTACGACATATAGTGAGGCCGGTAAGACCGAGTTCGGGTTCTGGATGATCACTGATCCCGGCCAAACTAAGACAGTAACCGTCCGATATAAAGTTTCCGGCGCGCTTGCCGACAACTCGTGGCAGCTGTATATTCAGAAACAGCCGGGGCTGGAGGTTCAGAAATTCGCGCTCTCGATGTCGAAACCGAGCGGTCTGATACCAACCGAATCATATCCGCTCCTGAATCAGGGCGGAGTTAAATACGACTGGACCGGCCCGCTCGATAATGACCTTCAGGTCAAGGTCAACTTCAAATAATGGTTTTTGATCTCAAACTGAAAACGGTGGCGAAGGCAAGCATCGCGCTGGCCTTTTTCAGCTTTATCGCCGATGTAGTGGCATTGTTCCGCGATCGCATCCTGACATCGCATTTCGGCGCTTCGCGCATGCTCGACGTCTACTACAGTGCGTTCAAGCTGCCGGATCTGGTATTCAACCTTTTGGTATTGGGGGCGGTATCGTCGGCTTTCATTCCGGTCTTCATCGGAGAATATAAGAACAACGAGGCGAATGCGTGGCGGCTGGCCCAGAATTTTACCACCATTATATTTCTTATGGTGCTCACCTCTGCGGGTGTTCTCTGGTTCTTTGCCGGGAGCGTTGTTTCGCTCATCGCGCCGGGATTTTCGGGTACCGATCGTGAGGTCGCGATTTCACTGACGCGCTTGATGCTTCTTTCGCCGGTGCTGTTCTCATTGAGTACGATATTCGGTTCGGTTCTCCAGTCGCTTGAACGCTTTTGGGCCTATGCCATCGCGCCAGTGCTGTATAATTTCGGTATTATCATCGGAGCCGTATATTTTGTTCCATTGATGCGTATTCATGGCTATCCGGAAGTGCTGGGTCTGGGCTGGGGTGTAGTATTCGGCGCGCTACTGCATTTTTGTATCCAGGGAACCGCCGCCATGATCGCGGGATTCAGATGGAGGCCTGTCTTTGATCTGGCGGACCAGAATTTCAGGAAGATCTTGAAGTTAATGGTTCCCCGGACACTGGGACTCGGTGCGTACAGTATCGATTCCGCCGTGGTGAATGCAATCGCGTCAACCATGGCCATCGGCAGTATTTCAGTCTTGAACGTGGCCAATAATCTCCAGTTCGTGCCGATCGCGGTGGTCGGCGTATCGGTCGCCACCGCTGTTTTTCCGCGCCTTTCAATGCATGCATCCGGGCAGGAGTTGAAAGAATTTAAAGAAAAACTGTATGCCGCCATGAAGAGCACGGCACTTATCGTAGTACCGCTCTCGGTCGTCGGATACTTCCTCTCGCATTGGGCCATTAACCTCATCTTCGGTATCGGATCATATCGCGGCACAAGCGTCGATCTGACGGCTGCGGTTCTCGCGATCTTCATGTTCGGAATTCCGGCTCAAAGCCTGATCCCGATCCTGTCCCGGGCATTCTACGCCCTGCAGAACACGGCAATCCCGGTCTCCGTTTCCGTTGTGTCGATCCTGGTGAATTGGCTGGGTGCCTGGCTGTTCGCGATCCACTATCATTGGGGCGTGGCCGGTCTTGCGGCGGCTTTCTCGATCGCCGGTAATCTGAATTTTTTCCTGCTCTGGATATTCTTCCGGAGATTTACAAAGCATCATTTTTGATGTAAAATATCGGAACATATGGAGATCAGGAACTTCGTTATCATCGCTCATATCGATCACGGAAAATCGACCCTCGCGGATCGATTTTTAGAATTGACCGGTACCGTCGAGAAACGGAAGATGCATGAGCAGTATCTGGATACCATGGAGCTTGAGCGGGAGCGGGGCATCACCATCAAGCTGCAGCCCGTCCGGATGAGTTACGCCTACAGCGGCCGGGAGTACATGCTTAATCTTATAGATACGCCCGGCCACGTGGATTTTACTTACGAAGTCTCGCGGTCATTGGCGGCTGTTGAAGGTGCGATCCTGCTCGTCGACGCGTCAAAAGGCGTCCAGGCCCAAACCCTGGCGAATCTGCATTTGGCCCAGCAGCAGAAACTGGTCATCCTGCCCGTTATCAATAAGATAGACCTGCCCAATGCCCGGACGGCGCAGGTGAAAGAGGAGCTGTCGTATCTGCTCGGAGTTGAACCGGATGAGATACTGGAGATATCCGCCAAGAGCGGCATGAATGTCCAGAAAGTTCTTGAGCTTGTTATTGAGAAGGTGCCGGAGCCAAAAGCAGACGGCTCAAAAGAATGCCGGGCGCTGATCTTCGACTCAACCTTCGATGCTTATAAGGGCGTTCTGGCTTATGTGAGGGTATTTAACGGCTCTTTAAGGCAAGCCATGCCGATAGGTGCATATGCCACCCGGGCTAAAGCTGAAGTTCTTGAGGTCGGTTATTTCTCACCGGGGCTGGTTCAGGGGAAATCTCTCTCATCCGGTGAGATCGGTTATATCGCCACCGGCCTTAAGGATCCGGGCCAGATCAGAGTAGGCGATACGATCACTGATCCCGTAATGTTCGAAGATAAAAACTTCAAACCTCTCGCGGGATATAAAGAGCCGCGCCCGATGGTCTTTGCCAGTTTTTTCCCCGAGAGGGGCGAGGATTATGACCTGCTGAAAGATGCGTTATCGAAGCTCAAACTGACTGACGCATCATTGATCTATGAGCCGGAAGCATCAGCGGGGCTGGGTCGGGGTTTTCGTGTCGGATTCCTGGGCATGCTCCATGTCGAGATCATCTCGGAGCGGTTGCACCGGGAATTTAACTTGAACTTGATCATCTCCACTCCGTCGGTTGAATATGCCGTTACTTTGAAGAAGGGAGAAACAGTTCTCATCCGTTCAGCGGCCAGATTACCCGATCCCTCAGCGGTCGAATCCATTGCCGAACCGATCGTAGCCCTGGAACTGATCGCGCCGGTAACCTATGTCGGCAGTGTCATGGAGCTTGTTTCTACATTCCGTAATGTGTATCACGGCACCGAGTATATCGGTAAGGAAACGGCGCTCCTGAAATACGACATGCCGCTTTCGGAGATCGTGACCGATTTTTATGATAAATTGAAAAGCGTTTCTTCGGGCTATGCTTCGATGAGCTATGAGCCGAAAGGCATGCAAAAGGGCGATCTCATCCGTTTGGATATTCTGATCGCGACCGATCTCGTTGAGCCGTTCTCGCGCATTGTGCCCCGGGAGAAGTCATATTTTGAGGGACGGGCTATGGTTTCGAAGCTCAAAGATATCGTGCCGCCGCAGATGTTCGAGGTTTCGATTCAGGCGGCTATCGGCGGCAAAATCATCGCCGCAGAATCGATCCGGGCCAGAAAGAAAGATGTTACTCAGCATATGTATGGCGGTGATATCACCCGCAAGATGAAACTTCGCGAAAAACAAAAGCGAGGCAAGGCACGGATGAAAGAGACCGGTCGGGTCAGCTTGCCCCAGGATGTATTTCTGAAAATGTTGAAAAGATAATGGACTTTTCGGTCTGAACTGATAAAATCTCCCCGAGCTCTTTTATCAATGGATACCAACGAGTTCCTTCATCCCGACATCAAGGTGCATGTACTGCCGGGCGGCCACGCCCCGGAACGCAAGACTGATGGTGCGATCGGTTACGATGCCCGTATCAGGGCTGTAGTCTCGGATCGCGAGATGGATACGGCCAACCCGATCCTCCGAAAAACATTGTTCGATTTCGAGGCTTGGCCCGACGATCCTTCGATCAGTGGTCATGTCGTCAGTAAGGTGAGACAGAACGGTCACGAGCTGATCTATCGTATCGATCCGGGCCAATCGGTCATGCTCGGTCTCGGGTTTTTCACGGCCATGCCCTTCCCGATGTTCTATTGGGTAGCGCCGCGAAGCGGCTTCGCTTCGAAGCACAAGATCACCATTACGAATGCTCCCGGCACCATCGACCCTGACTATCGGGGCGAAGCGGGTGCGCTGATCCATAACAGGGGCGAAGATCCTTTCGACCTTTCGCGGAGTATGCGGATCGTCCAGGTCATTTTCCAGTGGGCGCTTATTCCTCAGATCGAATTCGTCGATCATCCGGAAAAGCTCGGCGAGACGACAAGGGGCACCGGGGGGTTCGGGTCAACCGGAGTCAGCTGAGAGCCGTGCTTCGCACGGCTTCTTTTATTCAGACCCTATCTCAATAATAATCCCGAGCCGCGTTCTCTGAAGTGTTCCCGCTCCGCGAGGCGCGACGAGCGAGGAGTACCGGTTGGTACTCCGACGAGGAGCAACAAAGCGGAGCGGGAACACAGCGAGAACCCTTCGGGATATGG
>JAHFKT010000033.1 GCA_023245235.1 Candidatus Yanofskyibacteriota bacterium | reverse complement strand
CGAGAATAAAGCCGTTTCGGACAGACAGCAAAGATTCGGGCAGGCTACGGGAGCCAATATCGGCGGTCAGGGAGCATTCCGCGGCGGACAGGGCGGAGCCGGAGGAGGATTAGTCTCGGGAGATATAATCTCCGAAGACGGCCAAAGCATCACCGTTAAAACGCGGGACGGCAGCTCTAAAATAGTTTTCTTCTCGGATACGACCGAGGTCAGTAAGTTCGTAGCCGGTGCGTCCGCCGACCTGGCCGTCGGTAAAACAGTAACGGTCATAGGCAAGGCCAATCCCGACGGCAGCGTCACTGCAACATCGGTCCAGCTCCGACCAAACTTACCGAGTCCGAGTCCCGCAAAGTAAATAATCAGGGTCCTGCATTCTTCAGAGATACACTCAGTTCCTCTTTCCGATGGAGAGGGAGACTATTTTTTATTTCGGAATTTTAAGATAGAATTCAATTGTGCTGCAAATTCTTTTCGCAATTCTCGCCGGGATGCTGACCATAGCGGCTCCTTGCATCTTACCGCTTCTCCCGATCCTATTGGGCGTCTCCGTCGGCCAGACCAGCAAGACCAGGCCGATTTTTATTGTCCTGGGATTCGTTTTGGTTTTTGCATCTGCGGGATTGCTTTTATCATATCTTAGCCAGCATATCGGACTGGACCCGGGCATCATCAGGACGACCGGCGTGGTCATATTGGGGCTTTTCGGCCTGTTCCTTATTTGGTCAAAGCCGTTCGATCTCTTAGCATTGCGGATGAGTGCGATCGTCGCCAAGGCCGGTATGGCGGGAGGCAGAGGAGAGGGTAATTGGGGAGCTTTCGTGCTCGGTATGACCCTCGGCATCGTTTGGACACCATGTGCTGGACCGGTGCTCGGTTCGGTACTGACGCTGATCGCACTCCAGACGGAGCTGGCTACCGCGACCATTCTTCTTGTCGCGTATGCGATCGGTGCCGGGCTTCCTATGCTGCTTATCGCCTATGGCGGACAGTATCTCTCGACCCGGGTCGAAAGCCTGGCGCGGTATTCCCGCCTGATCCAGCAGATATTCGGCATCGTCATCATTGCATTCGCGGTGGCGGTATACTTTAATTACGACCTCGTCTTTTATTCCCTATTTCTGAAATATTGCCCGAGTTTTAATCCCAAATTCTGATGAATAGACGCATTGCTTTTATTGTTCTGGTCGTGCTCGTTATTTTTGTCGGTGCCGGCATATACATAGATCGTCGGATGAAGATGGGTACCGGGCTGGATGTTCTTGATACCCCAAAGACTTCGGGCGGAATTGAGCTTCGGGATTATGGCCAAGCTCCGGATTTTTCAGGCATCGGTACATGGCTCAATAGCGAGCCGCTGACCGCTGCTAAGCTCAAGGGCAAGGTCGTGCTGGTCGATTTCTGGACCTACTCCTGCATTAACTGCATCCGCACCCTGCCGTATGTGACAAAATGGTACGACACATACAAGGACAAAGGATTCGTAGTGATCGGCGTCCATACACCCGAATTCGCGTTCGAAAAAGAAACGGCCAACGTCCAAGATGCCATCCAACGTTTCGGTATTCATTATCCGGTGGCCCAGGACAATGAATACGGGACATGGAACGCCTATAGTAATCAGTACTGGCCGGCCGAGTATCTGATCGATCAGAGCGGCCATATCGTCTATGTTCATTTCGGGGAAGGGAACTACGACCATACCGAAAATGCTATCCGGGAACTATTGGCCATGAATCCTGCCCAAGGTTTGTCGGTGGGAGCGGACTTAAGCCAGGTTCAATCTCCGGAAATGTATTTCGGTACCGGCCGGTTGAAAGACCTGGTTCCGGAACAGACCCCGTCACCGGATGCGGCCTATACTGTGCCGGCCGATGTGACCCTGAATCATTTTGCCCTGGGCGGGGAATGGCAGTTCAGTCCCGAATCTATCAGATTGGTCGGCGGGCACGGAACCATAAAACTCAAGTTCCATGCCGGAAAAGTTCATATGGTCGCATCAAGCGGTATTGCCGCCAAACTTATCATTACCATTGACGGCAAAAGCCAGCCTTCGGTTACGGTCACTAATTCAGAGTTGTATACGCTCTTTGATTCCAACGACTACTCGGACCATGTTATCGAGATACGGATTGATCAGCCGGGCTTTGAAGCATTTACATTCACTTTTGGATAATTTGATATAATTCGATCATGGGATCAAACAAAGAAATCGTGGTCTTTGGCGGGGGATGTTTTTGGTGCACCGAAGCTGTATTCGGTATCTTGCGGGGCGTCACAGCGGTTATATCGGGCTATGCCGGGGGTATTACAAAAAATCCGACCTATCAAAGCGTATCAAGCGGTACAACCGGCCATGCCGAAGTCCTCAAGATCGAATATGACCCGGGCCAGATAACATTTCATGACCTTTTGACAGTCTTCTTCGCAAGCCATGATCCGACGACATTAAATCGCCAAGGCGCCGATACCGGTACTCAGTACCGTTCGATAATTCTGTATACGACGCCAGACCAAAAAGAAACTGCCGAATTGTATATTACAGAGATCAATGATCCCGGGCACCCCATCGTGACCGAGCTGAAACCGCTCGACATGTTCTATCCGGCCGAAGAATACCACCAGAACTATTATGAGAAGCACTCGATGCAACCATATTCAATGTTCACGATCGCGCCCAAACTTTTGAAGGTAAAAAAAGAATTTAAAGCGTTGCTCAAATCCCATGCGGGGATTGACGGCGAAAAATAATATGGACCAACTCATTAAAAAAGATGAGGAACTATCGCAGGAATTGTACGACATCGCCCGTAAAGGCGGTACCGAGGCTCCGTTCACGGGAAAGTATGTCAACGAGCATGCCAGAGGCATGTACAAGTGCGCTGTATGCGGCAATGAACTGTTCTCGTCAGATACCAAGTTCGATTCCGGTACCGGCTGGCCGAGCTTTACCGAACCCAAGGATCTTGAGAACGTGGAGCTCCGCGAAGATAATACCCTCGGTATGCATCGCACCGAGGTCATCTGCAAGCGCTGCGGTGCGCACCTCGGCCATGTCTTTGATGATGGTCCGAGAGATAAGGGCGGCAAACGCTACTGCATCAACTCGATGTGCCTGGAACTGGAAAAGAAGGAATAGGAGAGTAGAATGGGGTACATAGCTCCTTTCCTAGAATGGACTGGCGTGAATTAGATAAAGGCCTGTACCTCATGGCGATGACAGTCCAGTCATTGTCGCGGGAACAACGCCTGGCGATGGTCATTGCTTTTGAAGCTGAGGTCGACGCCGCTTTTGGTCAGGGGCTCCTGACCCAGGAGCAGGCATGGGATGCCTATTTCTCCCTTATTCACGAATGCGATGAGATGCGTTTTAGGGACCATCGTCCGCGCATTCTGGCCAAGATAGATCCGAAACGCTACAACCCTTTTCGGTCAACGAATCCCGGCATTGTCATGCTTGCCCGTTATCGGGCGGAAGAGATGGGACTCTTGGGCAATAGTAAGCCCAACTGACTATTATGCCGACAGAGTTCCCAGGAGTCGGGATTCCCACTCCGAGAACCACCTCGGCTTTTTGATTGCCAATAATCAAAAATTATGGTTCAATATGGCCACTATGCGAAAGGCGTACGACGTAATTGTCATCGGCCTTGGCGCGATGGGCAGCGCAGCCCTTTACCAATTATCGAAGCGAAGAGTGAACGTACTCGGCATCGAGCAGTTTGATATCGGCCATACTTTCGGCTCGAGCCATGGAGATTCCCGTATCACCCGGGTCGCCATCGGCGAAGGAGAGGAATACGTGCCTCTGGCCGGCCGCTCTCATGAGATATGGGACGAGATCCGGCGCGATACCGGTATGAAAGTTCTGTATCGGGTCGGCGGACTTATTATGGCCGTACCGGATCACGGAGCCATGCATGACTCCGATGATTTTATGGGTACGACTGTCCGTGCTGCCGAGAAGTTCGGCGTCGCTCACGCGGTACTCAGTACCGACGAGATCCGCCGCCGATTTCCTCAATTCAATCTGGTCGGCGATGAGCAGGGTTACTATGAACCCGGCGCCGGATATCTGCGGCCGGAGCTGTGCATTCAAGCCCAGCTTGAGCTCGCGGTCGAGAACGGCGTGAGATATCGGACCGGTGAACATGTCACCCACATCAGTCCGGTCCGGAGCGATAAGGTAAATGTGACTACGAATAAAGGTGAATATGAGGCCGGCAAGGTTATCGTCACGACCGGCTCCTGGATATCACGGTTTGTGCCTCGGCGCTATAAGGGATTGTTCGGGATCTATCGTCAGGTACTCTATTGGTTCAATGTAAGACCCGACCGGTACGAAGACTATATGCCGGGCAAGTTTCCGATATTCATCTGGGAGCCCGGCGGGGGACACGAGTTCCTGTACGGATTTCCGGCTATCAATGGACCGGCCGGCGGGGTAAAGGTCGCCACTGAGCAGGCCGCCGTAACCACTGATCCCAATAGCGTGGACCGGCATGTCTCATCCCGCGAGATAGAGGAAATGTACGAGACGAATGTTGCCGGGCGCTTGCCGGGACTGGAAGGGAAGTGTGTTAAAGCCGCC
>JAHFKT010000018.1 GCA_023245235.1 Candidatus Yanofskyibacteriota bacterium | reverse complement strand
GATGAGAAGATCGTCGTCTATGATTTCGGCGGCGGCACCTTCGATATCTCAGTATTAGAGATAGGCGATGATACGATCGAGGTCAAAAGCACCGGCGGCGATACCCACCTCGGCGGCGATGATATTGACCAAAAGATAATCCATTATTTCATCGATGAGTTCAAAAAAGAGCAGGGCGTCGATGTATCCAAGGACCAGCTGGTGGTCCAGCGTTTGAAAGACGCGGCTGAAAAAGCGAAACACGAACTTTCAAGCACGCTTCAGACCGAGGTCAACATTCCGTTTCTGACGGCTGATTCTTCCGGTCCCAAGCATTTCAACATGAGCTTCACCAGGGCTAAGCTTGAGGACCTGACCAAGGACCTGGTCAACCGTTCCATCGAACTGACCAAAAAGACGGTTGAAGATGCCGGATTGAAGATATCGGATATCAATGAGGTGGTCATGGTCGGCGGCCAGACCCGCATGCCCCTTATCGTCGAAGAGGTCAAAAAACTGTTCGGCAAAGACCCGCATAAAGATATCAATCCGGACGAAGTCGTGGCTCAGGGCGCGGCGGTGCAGGGCGGTATCATGCAAGGGGAGATACGCGATGTATTGCTCCTCGATGTGACCCCGTTATCACTCGGCATCGAAACGCTCGGCGGCGTGTTCACGAAGATGATAGAAAAAAATACGACCGTGCCGGTCGCCAAGACGCAGGTCTATTCCACGGCGGCCGATAATCAGCCGTCGGTGGAGATCCACGTGCTCCAGGGCGAACGGGCGATGGCGCATGACAATAAAACGCTCGGTAAGTTCATCTTGGACGGCATTCCGCCGGCTCCGCGCGGCGTGCCCCAGGTCGAAGTTACTTTCGACATTGACGCCAACGGCATTCTCAACGTAAAAGCCAAAGATAAGGCGACCAACAAAGAGCAGTCCATCCGCATTGAAGGCTCATCCGGTCTGTCCGAAGATGAGAAGAAGCGCATGACCGCCGATGCCGAGAAGTTCGCGGCCGAAGACGCCAAAAAGAAAGAACTGGCCGAAGCCCGCAATCTGGGTGAGACTTTGGCTTACACGACCGAGAAGATGGTCAAAGATAACGACTCAAAGATAAAAGAGGATGACAAGAAAGAACTGAATGATAAGATGGAGAAAGTGCGCTCAACGTTGAAGTCCGATAATGTCGCTGATATCAAAGCGGCCACGGAAGAACTGTCCAAGTCGGCCCAGCGTGTCGGCGGGGAACTCTACAAACAAGAGACGCCTCCGGCCGGCGAGCAGCCGAAAGAAAAAGAAGAGGCACCGCAAGAAGAACCCCAAAAATAATGAACAGGTGGTATAAAATTATCGGATGGCATGTATTGGTGGCGCTGTGCGCGTGGTGGTTATGGACCGTCGGCCAGCATGCGACGTTTAATGCCATTACCGGCATTGATATTCAGATACCTTCCCTGAGCGCCTTTCTGTTCTTGACGGCCATCATCGTCCTTGGCTACATCATGTTCCAACAGCGCCGCTGGTCATTAAGCATCAGCGGTATCATCGGCCTGTTCTTTATGCTTACATTCGGCTGGACCTGGCTCAACAGCCTGGCGGTCGTTGCGGTACTATTGTTCAATCTCTGGTCCGCAAACCGGGTACGCCGGGAGATCAATGAGCGGCGGGTGCTTAATATTCCGGATGCCTTTTATCATGGTCTGATGCCGGTCGTACTCGGCCTGTTCGTTATGGTTTCGTTCGCCGCTTATCAAAGTCCGCTCCTGGCACAGATAAAGACCGCCGACCAGTTACCGAACCAGGCAAAAGTATTTTTCCAGCAGATCGTAGAGAGTACCGTCGGCCAGAAAATCCAAGCCGCTACGCCGACCCAGCGCCAGCAGCTTATCAGCGAGATATCATCGCAGACATTTCAGCAGTTCAATCAATTCCTGAAACCGTATTTCCAATACGCACCTCCGGTCCTGGCCTTCGGACTGTTTCTGATCCTGTGGGGCTTGTCGTTCCTGTTCGTATGGCTGGCCGCAGCGGTCGGACTGTTCCTGTTCTGGGTATTAAAGAAGGTCCGGGTGGTCCGGATCGAAGAAAAAGACGTGAAGGCGCAAGTTTTAGTCATCTGATCATGGCAAACAAAGATTACTACATGATTCTGGGGGTGCCGCGGACGGCGGATCAGGACGATATCAAGAAGGCCTATCGCAAGCTGGCCCATGAGCATCATCCCGACAAGAAGACCGGCAATGAAGATAAGTTCAAGGAAGTGAACGAGGCCTATCAGGTTTTGTCGGACCCGCAAAAGCGTTCGAATTACGATAATTTCGGTTTTGCGTATAATGACGGCGGATTTTCCGGGCAACAGGGCCAGGGCGGTTACAGCCAGGAGGATATCTGGAATATGTTCGGCGGCCAGGGCGGACGGCGGGGCAATGCCGAAGATATCTTCGATATGTTCTCCGAAATGTTCGGCGGATTCCGGCAGCCCCAATACGATCAGGAACGAAAAGGGGAAGACCTGTTCGTCGAGGTCACGATCGGCAAGAAGGACCTGGGTACGACCCGAATGCTGGAATACGATATCCAGGATGCGTGCCAGGAATGCGAAGGCAAAGGTGTGGCCAGAGGCTACAAGATCATAACCTGCCAAACCTGCAAGGGTGCCGGCCAGGTCCGCCAGACGACAAAGAGCGGCCTGGGATATTTTGCCCGGGTCTCGGTCTGTCCGACCTGCGGAGGCAAGGGCCAGATGCCGGAGAAAGAGTGTACCGCCTGCAAAGGAAGCGGCCGCGCCAAAGCCCGGAAGACCCTCGAGATACGCGTCCCGAACGATCTCCAAAGCTCATATAATGTGGTTGTGCCGCACGGCGGCAATGCCGGCCGCGGGGGCCAAGGTCCCGGCGACCTGGTCGTCAATATCAAGATCAAGTAAAACCGCCCGGGAGGGCGGTTTTATGATATAATCAGATAGTGCAGAGCGTCACTCATTTTCTTAATTCTTTTTCGTTAAATTCTTTGCATACACCAAGTCTCGGACCGGGTTCTTTGTCGGCGCTGTTGATCGTGGTCATCATACTTCTGTTCGCATTGAGCTTGGGCCGGACGCGGGTACTGATCTCTCTTCTGTCCATATACGTAGCATTCACGCTCCAGGCGATATTTCCGTTCTTCGGGCAGTTACAAAAATCAGTTTCGTTCACTCACGACCTGGCGACCCTCCGGGTGATCGTATTTCTGGCCCTCTACGTAGTCATTCTGGGTCTCTTGAATCGCTCGGTCCTTCTGGCCCATTTCAACCTGAGCGAGGCCGCATTCTTTTCCGTTATCTTCATGGGGCTCATCGAGCTCGGATTTTTGATATCGATCGTATTGAACCTGGCCCCGTCTTTCTATTGGATAAGCGGAAACGTACCGGCATCGGTATTGCCGTATTTCGCAACCCAGCGGGCGCTGTTCTACTGGGCTCTGGCGCCGTTGGTGATGGTTGTCTTTTCAAAGCGTTCTAATACTATGTAGTAATTGCGATGAGCCTCGAAACATACAAACAAAAAAGGAAGTTCGATAAAACACCGGAGCCAAAAGGTACGGTCCATGCCGGAGCGAAGAAACTTGCGTTTGTCGTCCAGAAACATCGGGCGACACAACTGCATTATGATTTTCGTCTCGAAGTCGGAGGCGTGCTCAAAAGCTGGGCTGTCCCGAAAGGACCGGTAATGGATCCCGCCGTACGGCACATGGCCATAATGGTCGAAGACCATCCCTACGAATACCGAACGTTCGAGGGCGTGATCCCCAACGGCAATTACGGTGCCGGAGAAGTGATTGTCTGGGATGAGGGCTGGTATGAGCCGTACATGGTGAAGGGCTATACGGAGCGGGATATGATCAAAGGACTGAAGGCCGGCCATATCACATTCATTCTCCACGGCAAGAAACTAAAGGGCGAATTTGCCCTTGTCCGTTTACAACGGGCCGGACCGAAAGCGTGGCTGTTTTTGAAGGCCGATGACGACTATGCTCTGAAATCTGATATCACCAAGAAAGACCGCTCGGTCCGATCGGGCAAAAAACTGGAAGACCTCAAACACCATGAATAAGTTCAGCATTGCCGGAACTCCGCGCGGCCCGATGCCGCATCGGATAACGCCGATGCTTGCCAAGCTTATCGATGCGCCATTCAATGGCCCCCGGTGGTACTTTGAGACCAAGTGGGACGGCTTCCGAATGGTGGCCGAGATCCGAAAGGGCGCGGTTCAGCTCTATTCGCGCAATCAGCTCTCTTTTAATAAACGCTTTCCGGCGATGACAAAGGCATTTGAAGGTTTCGGCCACGACGCGGTCTTCGACGGAGAGCTGGTCGTGTTCAATAAAAAAGGAAAATCAGAGTTCGAGCTCATTCAGAACTATCAAAAGACGGGTATGGGCAACCTGGTCTATTGTGTGTTCGATATTTTATATCTTGATGGTCATGATCTGCGTAAACTCGCGTTATCTGAGCGCAAGAAGATATTACGGGCCGTTCTGCCGACGTCGGACCGTATCAAATACTCGGCTCATATCGTGGGCCGCGGCAAGGAATTTTTTAAAAAGGCCGCGGGATTGCATTGGGAAGGCATTATGGGCAAGGACTCACGGAGTCCGTATCGGACCGGCAAACGCTCCAATGAATGGGTCAAGATCAAGACCCACATGGAACAGGAGGCGGTCATCGGTGGTTTCACCCGTCCGCTCGGCAGCCGGAAGTATTTCGGCGCATTGGTGCTCGGCGTCTATGAGAAGGGTAAGCTTGAGTACATCGGCCATACCGGCGGCGGCTTTGACGGTGCCGGCCTGAAAGAGCTTTATGGTAAGCTGAAGAAGCTGGTCCAGAAAAAGTCGCCATTCGCCACTCCGCCCGAAACAAATACGCCGGTGACGTGGGTCAAACCCCGGTTGGTCTGCCAAGTTAAATTCGAGGAGTGGACCACCAAAGGCCAGATGCGCCAGCCGATATATCTGGGGATGAGGTTTGATAAAGCGCCCCGCCAGGTCCATCGCGAATAACCGCTCATTGATACGAAATATGGAAACAAAATCAACGCTAAAAATAGGGAAGCATCAGGTCGAGGTTTCGAATCCCGACAAGATTTTTTGGCCCGAAGAGAAATTTACCAAGGGAGACGTGATCGGGTACTACCGGAAGATGGCAAAAGTTATTTTGCCGTATTTGAAAGACAGGCCGGAGAGTCTCAATCGTCATCCTGACGGGATCAATGGCGAGAACTTTTATCAAAAAGACGTGGATCACCAGGGACCGGATTGGCTTAAGACGATAGGCATTCACTCCGAATCGGCCGGCAAGACTGTCCGGTATCTGGTGTGCGATGATGAAGCCACGCTGGTTTATATGGCCAATCTCGGATGCATCGAGATCAATCCGTGGCATTCACGGATCGATGCCCAGAGCCATCCCGATTACTGTCTTATCGACCTTGACCCGCAAGGCGTTGAATTTGATACAGTCGTCGATGTGGCCCATACAGTTCATGAAATACTCGAGAAGGCGGGCGCTAAGCATCTCGTTAAAACCACCGGCAAGCGGGGGATGCACATGCTTATTCCTCTTGGCGCAAAATTTACCTATGACCGGTCCCGGCATTTTGCCAAAACTTTGGTCGATATCGTGAATGAACGTTTACCGAAAACCACCAGCCTTGAACGCCATCCCGAAGATAGAAAGCATAAGGTGTATCTCGACTATCTCCAGAACTCCAAAGGACAGACTATGGCGGCGCCGTATTGTATGCGGCCTATCGGAGGATTACGGGTCTCAACGCCCCTTGAAT
Source organism: Candidatus Yanofskyibacteriota bacterium (assembly GCA_023245235.1). Classification (GTDB taxonomy): domain Bacteria; phylum Patescibacteriota; class Minisyncoccia; order 2-02-FULL-40-12; family GWA2-44-9; genus JAHFKT01. The sequence goes on along the minus strand of JAHFKT010000018.1, from coordinate 8,892 downwards.
GGTCCGAGATCAGACATGGCATGGATCCGGCCAACTTCAACATAAAAACAATTTTTCACCGTCTCGCAACGCATGGCGACCTCATGAAACCGATCCTGGGCCGGGGGATCGATATCGAGCGTTGCCTTTTGAAATTAGAGAAATAAAAAGCTAGCCCGACAGAGATTCTTAAACCGGCTAAAGCACGGTCAAGAAACTTCTCCGAGAGGGCTAGCACTGTTCGTCTTCCTCACCGTCGCCCCATGTGATATGGCCGGCCCGGAGAAATCTCCGGTCATTTGCGGTCACGGTGTTGTTAAGCCGATCATGCTCGAATTTTTCGCTGACCCGCCTTTCCCAGAGTTCCCGGGTCCTGTCAACGTAACCGCGCTGGCGCGGATCGGTTACCGCCATCGTACAGTGGGCGATGTGGTCGCCGATATCTTTGAGCTCCTGATGATTGAATTGCTGTCCGATCCGTTTCTTCATTTCATTGAAGTCCCGGCCGAGAATGTCCATGTCCATTGAGAGCTGATCGGTCCGTTTCGCGAGAGCCTGCGTTTCAGCGGGCGGCGGTTGCGGTTCTTGCGGTTGTTGTTGCAGCCGGACATGCTCAGTGAAGCGCTGTTTCCACCATTGTTCGGCTTCAGTTAAAAGGAACTCGGTCTGCTCGGTCCACGCTTCATGAGCACGGCAATCCCTGATATGACGCTTGATCTTGTAAAGATGCTCGCGGGTCAGGGCCGTATCCTGTTTTAGCTGGACGATATACATCTGAAGCCGGTCAATACGGCTTAGTGTCATACGGCCTGATCATTGACCCTATCTTACGCTGTCCCGGGACAATGGCAAAGGCCCGCGTGATGCGGGCCTTTGCCATTGCTCTCGTTATGGATATTACTTTCCCTTCTCGGCGCGTTCTACGTATTCGCCGGTCTGTGTATTGATGATAATGATGTCGTCCTGATTGATAAAGAGGGGAACGTTGATGGAGGCACCGGTTTCAATGGTTGCCTGTTTGACGCCGCCCTGGGCGGTATCGCCGCGGATAGCCGGCGGCGCATCGGTAACCCGGAACTCCATTTTAACCGGCAGTTCGATGCTGATGATGGTACCCTTGAAACTGATAGCTTCTATTACTACATTCGCCTTCAAGAATTTGGTCGAGTCTCCGAGGAGCTCTTCCGCCAGTTCAAAACGCTTCGAAGGGTCATTCTCGTAGACAAACCAATGCTTGTCCCGGTGGCCGTAAAGATACTTCACTTTCTGGCGTTCAACATCGGCTGCTTCAAAAACATCCGATTGCGCGAAGTTCCGTTCCAATGTCTTGCCGTTCATGAGGTTGCGCATCCGTGTCTGAACGACCGGCCGGCGCTGCTGCATCTTCAAATGATGGGTCTCCAGAACCACATAGGGCTGCCCCTCGTAGATGAAGTAGGTCTTCGGTTTTAGTTCGTTTACGCCCAGCGACATAGAAAATGACCTTTCGAGGTCATTGTGAGTATAGTTCAGTTTTGCCGTTTTTGCAATGGCCGCTGATGCGTGCGGACGTGCTCCATATACTTGATCCTGGTTCTGATGTCATTCTTATCGAACCAATCGTCTTGGGCGAGAACATTGAGAAATGCGATCACGGACTCCGGTCCTGAATAGATGGCCGCAAATCGGTCGGCGGCGAGGTCTGCTATCACCGGCTTCATTACATCATCCGGTTGATGGGCATGACCAAGTTCGTGGCCAAGCAATCCTTTTCTGCCTTGGGCGGGGAGCGATCGAAACCATTCAACGTCGAACTCGATGATGTATATGCCGGTTTCGGCATTGGTGAACGATATCGCTCTTGGTCGGAAATCTTTGACCGGCCATATTTCTATTCCCGAAAGATGCAGGTCATGCTGCATCCGATCGAGCAGTTGCTGCTCATCGGGATTCAGAATTTCAGACAGTTCCCGGGGTATTCTTGCGGAGGCAATACCCGTCAGAACAACGAGCGTCGCGAGACACCATACTATAATGCTCCGGCCCGTCATAGAAAAGAGCTTTCCTTGAGTATAGGCCAGTTTGTCCGGAAAGAAAACCTATCTTTTAAATGCCAGACTTGCCAAGAAGATGACTCCGCCGGTCAGGACCACGATCGGCCCGGGCGTGAGATTATAGCCGTAGGCGATAAGAATACCGATCAGGCCGGCCAAGCCGCCGAAAAACGCCGACAGAAAAGTGTAGCGGGAAAGGTCAAGCGAGATGTTTTTAGCGGCCGCAGCCGGAATGATCACCAGCGCACCCATGAGGAGGGTGCCAGTCACCTTGATGCCCAGGGCAACAATCAGCGCCACGAGGAGCAGGAATACGAAATTAATAACATTGATCCTGATACCCATCGATTGGGTCAGTTCTTTGGAGATAGTGCTGAGCGTGAGCGGCCGTGATATGGCCCGGACGATAATGATCATAGCCGCGACAAGCGGCAGCGTCAGATAGAGGTCGGATACGGCCACCTTGCTGATATCGCCGAACAACGCCTCAAGGAGTTCCGGTTGCGGTGTCAGCAGGATGCCCAACGCTAATGCGGTGGTAAAAAATATGCCGACCAGCGTTTCAGAACTCAGGGACGTTTCACGTTCAAGAGCCCAAATGCCGATGACCGCTATCATGAGCGCGGCGAATGCGCCGAAAAAAGGATTTACATGGTAGAGAAGGGCCAGAGCCAGGCCCGGCAGGGCAACATGGGATAGTGCATCGCCGACCAACGACATCCGGCGCAATACCATAAATGAACCGATATATCCGGCGCCCACGCCGATTGCAGTACCGATGATGATTTGGGTAAGAAACTGGTCCATTATTTCTTGTGGTGGTGATGAGTATAAAATGTTGCTTCACCGCCATAGAGGGCTTTCAGGGCGGCCGGATCAAGCGCGTCGGCCGGCGCTCCATAGCAGATCATATCCTTATTGAGACACAGTACATTATTGGCGTACTTATAGACCATATTCAGGTCGTGAGAAATAAAGAGGATGGTCAGTTCTTTTTCGTCCCTCAGCTTCTTGATGAGATTATAAATAGTTTCTTCACCGCCGATATCGATGCCTGCGGTCGGTTCATCAAATAATATGACGTGCGGATTGTCCAATATGGCCCAGGCAATAAAGACCCGCTGAAGCTGACCCCCCGACAACCAGCCGATCCGTTGGTTCAGGATATGATGGTTGATATGATGCTCATCAGTGATACCGACAGAATGAAGCGCGGCCATGATCAACTTCCTGTCTCCTGTCTTGAATTCCATGAATTCCTTTACGGTCAGGGGGAAATCCTTATCGATGGAGAATCGTTGCGGGATGTAGCTTATTGCGACCTTGGATTCCCACCGGACGGTGCCGGAATGGGCGACGAGTCCGAGCAGGGCCCGGAATAAAACCGTTTTGCCGGCGCCGTTCGGACCGACGATCGCGAAAACATCCCCCCGGCTGACGGTAAATGAAAGGTCCCGCAGGATCTCCTGTCCGTCGAATTTGACCCCCAGATTGTCTACGGTGAGTATTGCCCCGGATTCTGCCATAGCTTCATTTTAGCACACTTTTCCCAGGAGATATCATAATTGACATTATCGTTATTTTATGATATTATATGTACATGCAAAAATCTCGACTCAATAGTGCTATTATACCGGCCATTTTGACGGCCATCATGACCCTGCTCCCGCTGGGCGTGGTTCTGGCCGATCAGACATTCTATTTTAGCGACGACTTCACCAACGCCTATTATATTGATGCGGGCCAAACCACTTCGATCCAGACCACTAATGGCGCAGAATATCTGACCGCCGGCGTATTGAGCGGTTCCATCACGTCCGGCATCATTAATGGCGTCCAGGGCAATATTACCGCGGCCAAGATCGATGCCAGCGTCAATCTTCCTCAAGGAACGATCTCTAACTTTTATCTCTCCAATGATAACGGGGCAAACTGGCATCATGTCCAGCTCGGTATCAATACGTTTTTTCCGGATCCGGGCAATCAGCTCCGATGGTTTGCCTCCATCAGCCGGTCATTCGCAGGCCTGAATCCGTATATCGAATCAGTCACCGTCAATTATACGATTGCCGGTAATGCCGGCTCAAATCCGACCGGTTCGCAGATCTTTGGCCCGAGCCAGTTCTCGCTCGGCGGATTAACCGATCCGAACGGACTCATTTGTTCAACGCTGGCACTGATCGGTCTGTCATGCACGGGCAGTTCAACTACGGCTTATCAGCCACAGTCGCATGGATTCAACTTCGACATCTTCAGTGGTTCGGCAAAAACCGGTACTTCGGGTATTGCCCAGACATCAGGCGGTTCGGGAACCTCCGGCGTGTCCAACAACGCGCTGACCGGCGCTATTGCGACTGCGGGTACAAAAGATCTTTCCGGCAATGACATCAATCTCGTTCAGGTGGCCGGCAAGCCCGATATCTACGAGTTGGTGAATGGCCAAAAACATGCATTTCCGACCATGACCATCTTCGCGGATTACGGTTACACGGCGGACATGGTCCAGACCATCAGCCAGGCTCAGCTCGACAAATATCCCCGGGCGAACCTTCTGACGGTCCATGGCGATACAAAACAGTTCTATTATCTGACGGAAGGCGGCATGGTCCGGCCTGTTCCGAATGATACGGTACTTGCCGCCTATGGCGACCGGAAAGAAGATGCCGTCCAGGTCAGTCAGAAAGAGTTCAATTTTTACCCTCAAAATCAATATGTGTTCACGGAAGTGCCGCTCAATCGCGATGTATTCCAGTTCACGAACGGTGGAAAACGATATCTGACCCCGATGGCTGTCGCCCGGCTGCATATTCCGGACGAGCAGGTTGCCCCGGTCATTCAGGCCGAACTCGATACGTATAAAACACTTGCCCCGGTCATAAACTAGAACTCACCTCACCAACAATCCCGAACCGCGTTCTCTGAAGTGTTCCCGCTCCGCGAGGCGCGACGAGCGAGGAGTACCGGTTGGTACTCCGACGAGGAGCAACAAAGCGGAGCGGGAACACAGCGAGAACCCTTCGGGATATGGCCAATTTCGCCCTATCGCATCGTCACTCGTCCTCGGAGTATCTGAAGATACACCGCCGGACTCGTTCCTTGCGCCGGACGAAATTGGCTCATATCGCGGCAGGGAGTATTGGCGAGGTGAGTTCTAGACCCAAAAGACCAGTCCGTTACGGACTGGTCTTTTGTATTTTTCATGGTATGATCGGCGCACGTACATTCACAATATATGGATTGCGTCATCGCGATCGATATTGGCGGAACTAAGATCGATATGGCCGGCGTGGATGTTGAGAAGTTGCGCCTGGTCGATTCATCTTCAGCGGTACTTCAGGGCCATGAGCAGTTGGATAACGGGTCATTTTTTGAGTTCTTGGCCGAACGGATCAATGAGCTGATGGTCGCCCTGAGACAGCGGGGTTATCAGGCTGTCATGATGGGAGTCGCGGCTCCGGGCCCGCTCGATCATCGGCTCGGCGTGATAGAGGATCCTCCCAATCTTGCCGTCAGGCGGATGGCTATCGTAGCCATGCTGAAAAGGCAATATCCCGAAATGTTCGGCATATACCTCCTCAATGATGCCGATGCCATGGCTCTCGGCGAATACCGGCTGAACTACCAAGAACGTGACCATATGACCCTCCTGACCTTGGGTACCGGAGTCGGATGCGGCCATGTCGAATACGGACGCCTGTTCCGGGGCCGCGGTAAGGCATCGGAGTTCGGTCATACGTCCGTCTCCATTCCCGGCACCATGCGTGAGTGTGCCTGCGGAGGGATCAATTGTGCGGAGTCCTTTCTCGGAAGTTCCGGTCTGGCACGTACCTACTGTGAAGTTTTCGAAATAAAGTGGGAGCTCTTGAGTACCCGCGACCGGGTCTCGTTATCGCATCTCGTTCCCAAAGATCTCCGATGGCTCATGCCTGAACCGGAGGATAAGCGCTGGACCGAGGTGTTCGATCGCTATTTTCTGCATCTGCGTCTTGTCCTGAGAAATCTGGCCTGCGTCTACAATCCGGAGCTCATCGTCTTCAACGGCGGCATCGTTCGGGGATTCAGTTACTTGCAGGTCCGGCTCGATCAGTTGCGCAATGGTCTTGCCGATATGGCCGCAAACGATCCGTTCATGCGGCTTCTGGACGGTACTCAGCTGACAGTTTCATCGGAGGAACATCCCGCACTCTTCGGTGCGGCTTGGTACGCGTACCGCCGCAACGAAGCCGAAAGGGCGACCCATGAACAGTTCCCGGCTTAAGATCGTATGCGGCGTTCTGATCTGGGCCGTCATCAACGGTCTGATCATCCGCGGAGCAAGCCAATACTTGAGTCCGACCGCACTTGGCGCCGCCATGTCGCTGGTCGGCCTGATACCGTTGCGCTTCGTATTGAAAAAGATCTCGATCCCGCGCCGGCATGTCCGGGTGCTGATGATGCTCGGAATCACCGCCGCACTGAACAACAGTTTTTTCTACACCGCCATCGCGGTCAAGAACGTTTCAACCATCGTGCTCGTCCATTACTTCGCGGCAAGCTTGGCCGTCCTGTGGGCTCATTGGGTGCCGTCGTTGCGTGAACGATTCTCGATACGGAACGTGGTAAGCGTAGCTCTCGGATTTGCGGGTCTTCTGGTGATGCTGGGCAAGGACTGGTTCGCGTTCGAACCGTGGATGGCCTATGCACTCCTGTCGGCATTCTTCTACAGCTGGGAGGTCATTTACAGCCGCCGGGCCGGTATCGAGGCCATTGATCCGAGCCACTCAGCATTTTCGAAACTCAGTTTTCAGGTCATCCTGATGCCGTGCGTTGGCCTGTTCCTGGGCCAGTCGCTCCGGGTACCGATCAGTACATGGTTGCCGATCATCGGCGCCGGTCTGCTGCTTGTTCTGTCGTTCTGGCTGGTCTTTGAAGGGCTGAAGCGGGTATCAGCCACCCATTTCTCAATGCTGGCGTATCTGGACCGGCTCGGTGCTATTGCTATCGGATTCTTCTGGTGGCATGAACCGGTCGGTATGAGGATTCTCATCGGCGGGTTATTGATACTTGTTGCTGAGATCCCTATTCTGTTCCTGCAATCAAAAAAAGAGGCGTAAGCCTCTTTATTTATTTTGGTGTTGTTCTATCCAGTCTCGGATCTCGTCCACATTCACGGTAATTCCGTCGTTCGCATTGAAGCTCCAGAACATTGCGCCGGAGTAGTGATGATCTTTTACCGCATCAAGCGCATCGTGAGACCGCGGGTCAAGTTCACCGCAGATGATCAGTCCGGGCAGTCTGATATCTTTCCGGTCCAGCGTAAAGGGAGTGAAATCGTGTTCCGCTTTCATATACTCGTAAAAATGGAACTGCCAGATATCGATCGGCAGGTCGCTCCACCAGCGCTGCATGTCCATCATGCTGTGGGAACCGAGCGTGACCTTGAACGAAGTTTCCTGATGGATGATGACGGCCAGATCTTTCAGCCAATTTTTCAATCCTTCAAAATATCCCGGAAGAACGAGCATTGCCATGTTCTCCGGTTCGTTCATCAGCTCCAGCGCATATACCGGATGTTCGTATTTGATATCCCAGTCAGCCATTTTTTTCAGGATCGGGATGAGGGCGGAAAACAGTTTCTGCTTTCTTGCCGTGAACAGGAGCTCCGGATGTCCGGCCGATTGGTCACCGATCGGAAGCGAAGCGATGCCGAAGTCGAACAGTACCGGCATGATCTTGATATCAGCTTCATGAGCGATCTCGAACATCGTTCTGATGTCATTCTCAACAAAGCCATCAAAGCCGGTGAATTCACGGCTTGTCTCATCGGTCTTCGATCCTGTCCGGAGGTCGAAGAACACATAGATCCGGACCACTTTGATGCCGATCGACTTGAGCCGCCCGAAGTCATCAAGCAGTTTCTGTCTATTTTCGGGATTGCTCCATCCGCTGTTTTCGGGTTGACCATAAGGATTCTTACCCACATCCCAGCCGTAATGGTTCCACGGGTAGTTGATGCCGACGAAGAACTCGTTCTGTTCCCGGCTCCAAAGCAATTTGCGCATCTCGTACGCGATATTCGGAACATCGCGGGTTACCCTGCGGACATCTGCCGCTGCCGCGGCGCCGGAGATAAGTTCGTTCGGCAAAAACGCAACTCGCCCGATCCTGAACGATCCGTCGACGATCTTATCCGGAGAACCTTCGGGATATTTTCCCACGGTCAAAGTCACCGAGATCTTCGATACCTTCTGAAGGTCGAATCCCGTCTGGAACGCCCCGGTCGGTACCGGTTCGGTCGTACTCGGCCGCAAGAACAGCACTGTTTTGCCGTTGGGCATAACGTGCATTTTGGGTCCGTGCAATGTTTTACCGGTATCGTCAGACAGTTCAAATTGGACCCGCGAACCCAAATATCCCTTACCGACAAGTTTTTTATCGGATTGAACCGTGTCAACGAGCGAGGAATGCCGCAGATCGACCGGAGGGTCGAAGCGCATTATGATCCTTGCGGTCCGGTCCTCGAAACTTTCTTTTGAGGCATCGATGCGGACCGAGGCCCCTATCGTTATGCGGTTGTTGAGCAATCTCAATATGTTTGTGCCCTCTGCGCCCGCCGGAACCGGTTGTCCCCGGTCCGGAATGCTATCGATTATCCTGACGAGGTCCTCATAGGAGATGCTCTTCTGTTGTTTTGTCAGTAGCTGCAGCGACAGCAGGTATGAGTGCCGGGAATAGAAAAACCCGATCCCCATCAGGATCATCAGTAACAGCCAGATCGTGGCGATCCGGAGAAGCAGGATCTTGGTCAGTATTGGTAACGAGCTATTGGAGGATCGTCCCGAGGAATTCTTTGTGTCCGTTGACGAAGGAGGCTGCGTCGGTTTCATGTTTGCCCTCAAGC
>JAHFKT010000003.1 GCA_023245235.1 Candidatus Yanofskyibacteriota bacterium | reverse complement strand
TTCCCCCATAAACATCTTGCCCGCCGAATCGAACTTGATCTGTTCGGTCTCGAGAAGATATCCGACCGCAATAGGCAGGTCGTAAGCCGGACCTTCTTTGCGGATATCAGCCGGCGCCAGATTGATGATTATCTTCTTATGCTTGGCGCTCGGCGGCATCAAGTTATTATTACGGATCGCCGAAGCGATGCGCTCCTTTGATTCCTCTACTGCCTTATCGGGCAATCCGACAATATTAAAAGAGTGGAGCCCTGGGGTTGAGTCCACTTCTACATCTATCAATTGGGCATCGATACCGGTTATCGACGCCGAGAAAATACGTACCGACAATAAATTGATAATCGACCCTCCACGATCGGTTATGACTTTAATTTACGAGTACAGTCCATACATAGTGCGGCAATCGGCATCACTTTCAGCCGTTCGGGCTTTATATCCTGTGCGCAGTTCTCGCATTTGCCGTATTGGCCGGCCTTTATTCTCTCTTTGGCCCTTACGACCTCGTCCAGGCGTGTCTTCAACTCTTTTTCCATCGCGACATTGAGATCTATATCGGTAACTTCGTGGGCATATGAATCCTCGTCATCCGGATCTCCGTATTCGACTCGTTTTGGCTGAAGAGTTCCTTTTGCTGATGGATTTTTGACCGTAACATCGGCAAGCTCTTTGCGGATAAGGGCCTCTTCTTTTGTAAGCGATTCGTACAGCTTGTTAAGTTCAGCTTGAGTCATGGTGATGTTATTACTAGATTAAGAATGAGTCAATTCTATAGAAAAATACTGCCCGATGCAACCATAAAAAGCAAACAGGCGCGGAAGCGTCCTGTTTTAAGAATGCGGGTGTGACATCCGCGCCTTGAATTGTGTATTGCCGGCAATCCACAAACTATTGTGTAACCACCAGCTGACTAACCGAAGGAACTACTCCATCATTTTAACTCTTCTGATTATCCCGTCAAATAAAAACTGTGGATAATTTGTCACCCATCTTTTGGTGACATCTTGTCACCAATCCAGGTGACATTTTTCCCGGCTCTTATCATTGAGTTGGGATCAGAATGGTTCGGTATTCTCTCCTAAGATCATAAAGGCCCCCAGTTGGGGGCCTTTATGATCACATCACGCTACCTTGGGGCGTTGAAGGCGTTAACTACTGCAAACATAGATTCTCTTGATGCGGCCAGAACCCAATAGGTCTTCCCCTGATATGTAACGATCGCATAGTCTATTGAATGGTCCGGGTTTGGAAAGTTCTTATACCTGATGGGGACCCCCTGATAGCTATTATCCTGGAACGGTCCGGCATTCTTCGATTTGTCGAACCCGAATAATCCCGCTAATGCACCGGTCATGCTGGGTTCCCAAGTCCTAAGAACATCCATGGTGGCACCCGTGAGTTCCGTGACCAGGACCAACCTATCCGAGGGAGGAGGATTGGAGATGGGATGACCTTTGGCGTCAAATTTTTCTTGCTGACCGTACGCCAAGGAAATGGAGCGTTGAGCTGCCGATTTCCAGTTCGCGGGATATGAGATCAGGAAGCGGTCGAGGAGGTCGAATGTCCCCAGTATTTGGGTGCTTCCGGAAGCAGCTGAACCGGAAACGGTCAGAACAACGAGTTGGCCCGGATTAACGGCTTGAGCGGCCAGGGCGGTGGCAAAGGCCTTGCCCGGATCTCCGGTAATCGGTAGGGCAATTGTCCCCCCTTGATTGGCAAAAATAGACTCGAGAGCAACGGGAGTCGGGCTTGGGCTTGGACTCTCGGTGATAGTGGGCGTAGGAGATTCAACAACCTGGACGCTTGGCTGGCGGATCATAAAATACCAATACGCTGCCGCCAGTACCACTACCGCTCCGCCGATGCCGATAAAGAGAAGGTTTCGATTCATGCCACCGGCCGCCGGGGCGGGTTCTTCAGGGACGTAGAATTGATTTTTCTGTTCGGCGGAACCTTTTGGAACTGCCGGCTTGGGCGCTGTCGGGGCAAGAGGCGCGGCTTTCTGGCCTTGACCTAGGTTTACTTGAACAGTCGGGGCCTTTACCGGAGCCGGGACGGCTGGCTTTGGCGCTAAAGTCGGAGCTTTTGACTGATCTTCTATGGTTCGGGGTATCGTCACTCCCTGAAGTTGCTGGCCGGATCTCAACTTGCTCAGGTCATCGGTCATAGTCCGGATATTGGACTGGTATTCTTTTGGAGCTGCCGGCTTGGGCGCTGGAGCGGGGGTAGGGGCGGCGGGGGCCGGAGCTGAAAGAGGCGATTTGGGCAATATCGGCGCCGGCGGCATGACCGGAGCAGGGGCCGGTGATATGGGCTTGGGCTGGTTTGAAGCAGTTTGTGGTGGCATGACCGCAGATACCGGAGGTTTCGGCATCACCGGTTGGACTACGGGCCTAGAAGCCACTGGGGCCGGGGCTGGAGCCGACGGGCGCCCAATATTCTGGGGCCTCGACAGTTCTTTGACCAGATCGTCGATATTGGCCTGAGTAGGGCTCTGCTTTGGACTTGTATCGTCCATAGGTATTGAAAGATTCTAGAGTTCGCGAGAGTTGTACTCTCTGGTCATACTAAAACCTCCTTTAGGAATATTATTTTCATTGTAGCACACGTAAATATATTGTTGTGCACAAAACAAAAACCGCCCGAGAGTGGGCAGTCTTTGTTTTTGTCTGACTACTGGTGGAGTCCCTTCATGGTCAGGCTGATCTTGCCCGAATCGCTATCCACGCTCTTGACCCAGACGTGTATCGTCTGTCCGGTCTTGAGTACATCGCTGGGATGGGCGATGCGTTCTTTGCTGATCTCGGAAACATGGACCATGCCGTCCCGACCGGGCATGATCTCAACGAATGCGCCGAAATCCATGAGCTTCACAACCCGGCCGTCGAATTCGTCTCCGGGCTTCGGGTCATAGGTAACCTCTTTGATCAACTCCATGGCTTTGGCCATGCCCTCAGCGCTATTTGATGTCACGAATACTGAGCCGTCATCTTCAATATCGATCTCGGCACCGGTTTTCTCGATAATTTCATTGATCATCTTGCCACCCGGGCCGATAAGAGCGCCGATTTTAGCCGGATTGATCTTAATTGTCTGAACCCGCGGCGCATGGGGTGAAAGCTCGCTACGGGAGGTTGCGATAGTCTTCGTGATCACATCAAGGATCTCCAGGCGGGCCTTGCGGGCCTGGGCCAATGTCTCTTCAACGATCTTCGGAGTAATGCCCTCGATCTTCACATCCATCTGCATGCCGGTAACGCCGTCCTTTGTGCCGGCAACTTTCAGGTCCATATCGCCGTGGTGATCTTCCGGGCCCTGGATGTCGGTCAGAATCTTGTATTTTTCTCCCTTTTCATCGAACATCAGGCCCATAGCGATACCGGCGGCAGGGGATTTGATCGGCACGCCACCGTCCATTAATGCCAGAGTCGAACCGCAGACCGACGCCATTGAAGACGAGCCGTTCGAAGACAATATCTCCGAAACGACGCGGATGGTATACGGGAATTCGTCTTTATTGGGAATGATCGGCTCCAGAGACCGTTCGGCAAGATAGCCATGCCCGATATCGCGTCGGCTGAGACCGCCCAGCCGTTTTACTTCGCCAACGCTATAGGGCGGAAATGCATAGTGGTGCATGAACCGTTTCTTTGTAAGGTCTATCTCCATTGTCTCGAGCCATTGCTCCATGCCGGGCGCGGCAAGGGTCAGTATCGATAATGCCTGAGTTGTACCGCGATTAAACAGTCCTGTGCCATGAGTGTGGGGGAGTATGCCGACATCAGCCGACAGCGCCCGCAATTCATCGATCTTCCGACCGTCCGGTCGCTTTTCACCCTCCAGGATATTTCTATGGACGATGCGGTCTATCTCATCTTCGAAAATGACCGATACCTCGACAAGCTTCTTGGGCAACTCGGCATTACCTGCAAATTGAGCTTTAATATATTCTTCTGTTTCGGCTTTGATCTGACCAAGCCCTTCGTAGAATTCAGTTTTATTTTTCCCGGGAGCATAGAGCGCTGCTTCCAGCTTCTGATCGGCAAAATCTCTGACCAATACGGTCAGTGACTCATCCTGGCTTACCGTCGCCAGTTCTTTCTTCTTTTTACCTGATTCGGCCGCAATTTTATTCTGAAATTCGATCAATTCTCCAAGGGCCGTAAACCCGGCGGCAATAGCCTGGGCCATGTCTTGTTCGGGAACGATCTTCGCTCCGGCCTCGATCATATTGATCTTATTGGCCGTGCCGGCGACGACGATGTCGAAATCGCTCGTAATACGCTCTTTATAGGTCGGGTTAAGGACCAGTTTCCCCTCGACCCGGCCGATACGGATACCGGCAACCGGACCGTTCCAGGGAATATCGGATATCAGAAGGGCAAGCGATGCACCGAACAGCGCCGGAATGTCAGGGTCGTTCACCCCGTCAAATGAGAGCACTGTCGCTACAACCTGGATCTCGTTACGGATATTATGATCAAAGCGGGGCCGGAGCGCGCGGTCGATCAAACGGCCGGATAAAACGGCTTCGTCCGACGGACGGCCCTCGCGCTTTATCCATTTGGAACCCTTGATCTTACCCGCCGCATAGTACTTTTCCTCGTACTCAACCTGAAGCGGCATATAGTCGACGCTCTTCACTTGCGAAGACATGGTGGCGTTTATCATCACGCTCGTTTCGCCATACTGAACCAAACAAACGCCGTTCGCCTGACCGCCTAAACGGCCGAGCTCCACCATTAACGGCTTACCGGCAAACTCCGACGTATATCTTTTTACTGCCATAGGACAAATACCAACAAAAGAGTGAGAAACAATTCTGGCCGGATGCCTCGAGTCCGCCGGTCAGCGGATCAAGAAATTTGGCCAAAGCCCCATTCGTATTGGTTTTTCAACTGCTTTTCGTTGGTTGTTAAATTAACTTGGTTGGAATATAGCACGGTAGGAAACAAAAAGCCAGACTCACGTCCGGCTTTTTGTTTCCTTACCTTAGAAGAACCCTGTCTTTGACCGCTTCAAGATCGAGGAAGTTGTTGGCCGCATCGATGAGCCGGGCGCTTGTACTGCGGTTAAAGCCGGCCACTTCGACAACGAGACCGCTGAATTTCAAATAATCGACGAGCGGCTCATAATCGCCGTCGCCGGAGATAATGACCACCACGTCAAGCTGTCTGGAAAGAGTGATGGCGTCTATCGCAATGCCCACGTCCCAATCGCCCTTTTTCATGCCGCCCGGAAAGATCTGGAGGTCTTTGGACTTCAATTCAAACCCGGCTTTTTCCAAAGCCCCGAAGAATGCTTTTTCTTCTTCAGTGTCAGATTTAACAACATACGCGACCGCACGAACCAATTCGCGGTTGCCGGCCGTTAAACGAAGCAATTCTTTAAAGTTCACGCGGGCCTTATAGAGGTTCTTGGCCGAGTGATACATGTTCGAAACGTCGACAAATACCCCGACGCGATGGGTCTTCCGTTGAGGAACGGTGAGTTTATTCATACAAAATGAGATACTGCGGTCGTTATAGGGGAGATATTCTCCCATATAATCATCGCTCGCTTGCATTGGATCCCGAACTAGTTCGGGATCAGCTCGCTTGCTTGATTATTAAAATGACTGAAGGACCTCTGTTAAAATTACAGATCCAACTTCTTAACCAGCGAGGAGTGGCGCTTGGGATCTTCGCGCTTTAAATAGTCCAGGAGCCGCTTCCGCTTGGCAACCATTTTGAGGAGGCCCAGACGGGAACTGTTATCTTTCTGGTGCTTTTTTAAATGCCTGGCCAGGAATTCGATTTCCGTGGTGAACAAAGCGATCTGCGCCTCGGCAGAACCGGTATCTTTGTCGTGGATCCGTACCTTTTCCAAAACTTTTGATTTTTGCTGTGTGGTAAGCGCCATGTCTCTATTTGAATAGCTAGAAGTTAAATCTGGATGTATTTTATCATGACTTTGATTATTTTGCAAATTCATTTTTATCCAAGAAAAATGGCGCTTATTGCGCCAGTTTTTAGCGGCCGACCGACCAAGACTTGGAACAGTCTAGGTTCTGCGTTGTCGGAGATGGGGGGCGCTCGAACTTGGTAAGTTCTGCGTGCACGGCATACTGGGGATACTCGGCATAGCGGGGTTCAAGCAGCGTATGGACCAGGGGTGTCGGGGCCAGGCCGGAAAATCCGACCGACAGATCGAACGCACTCCTGATGAGTATCGCAAGCTCATAGCGTCTGACGGCAACACGCGTGAGGGTAATCTCGATATCCGTACCCGTGCACCGATAGGACATCAGGCGGTCCCTCGACGGTGCCCGAAGTCCCAGAGGATTCAGGAACACCCGATAGCGAACTTCCGACTGTAGCGGGGCAAGCGTGATCGAAAGGTGGGTTTGGTTGAAGATCCTGATCTTCTCCTGGCCGAAAGCGTGGGAGCTGCACAGAAGAACGAAAAGTGCTGACCAAACCGCCTGATGGAATCTCATTTGTCATTAATGAACTCGGCAGGACTATCTCAAAAAGCAACCTGCTTGGCAATAGTGAATTACATTTTGCGACGCTTGGGATATAATATGGTTAATGGACTTAAAAACGCTCAAAATCCAGTACCTCGAACACCTGGAGATCGAGAAGAACCGTTCGCCAAAGACCCTCGAGAACTATGGCCGCTATCTCGACCGGTTTCTTGGATTTGCCAAAGTCGCCAAAGCCGAAGACTTGGATGAAGAACGCATCCGGCAGTACCGCTTATATTTGAACCGGCTCACGGACACGGATGGCCAGTCCTTGAAAAAAGTTACGCAGAATTATCATATTATCGCCCTCCGGAGTTTCCTGAAGTACCTCGCCAAGAGGGGAGTACGAACGGTCTCGGCCGAAAAGGTCGAGCTTGGAAAACAAGAGGACCGGCACGTGACGTTCCTGGAGCGAAATGAATTGGACCGGCTCCTGGAAGCGCCCGAAGGCACCGGGCTGGACGCTCTGCGGGACCGGGCGATGCTCCAGATGCTCTTCTCGACCGGAATGCGCGTATCAGAGCTCTGTTCAATGGACCGTAATAAGATTGACCTGAAGCGTGGAGAGCTTTCGGTATTGGGAAAGGGACGAAAGATCCGGTTGGTATTTCTCTCTGATGACGCCAGGGAGCATATCGCGCGATATCTTGCCCAGCGAAGCGATGTTGATGAGGCTCTCTTTATCAGAATTCCCAAGAACAAGAACTTTTCCAAAGAATCAGACCTCCGCCTGACGCCGCGCTCGGTCCAGAGAATGGTCAGAAAGTACGCCGTTAAGGCCGGCATTATGGGCAAGCAGGTGAGCCCGCATACCTTGCGCCACAGCTACGCCACCGACCTCTTGCGTAACGGCGCCGATATCCGTTCGGTCCAGGCCATGCTCGGCCATTCATCGGTCACCACCACTCAGATATACACGCACGTCACCGACACCCAGCTCCGGGAAGTACATAAAAAGTTCCACGATAAAAAGTAAAAACCGCGCATCTGCGCGGCGGGTTAGGCTCTTTTTATCTCCGGCCCAAGAAACTGTGCCTGTCTGAACTTTTTGCACGGGCATGGGAATGAGACGGTATAGTATCTCCTGTGACCGTACCAGGTTGAATTGGATCCCGAAAGTCTTTTATTTATAGAATCGTCATCAGCGGGGATGAGCCGGCTAACAGCTGTGATATGACCGACGATCCCCAGCTTCTTTTTGTTGAAGGTTCCAATGCTGTGGCCGCAAAACATCATGGTTTTGATTTTGACGCGGGCGCCTTTTTTGAAAAGAACCGGTTCGACACCGCCTTCTTCGCATCTCTTGGCCTGCTCGGCGCGGGTATATTCAGTACGGCAAACCTCGCACTGGTATCGCCTGATAACGTGAGTAACTTGTTTCAAGGCCTTCTTATGGCGTCATCAATGATACAAAAAAAGGGCTGGATTACCAGCCCGAATACCTGTTGGCTTCTTTGATGAAATTGACCGGATCAACGTAAACATCCTGGATGTTCATCGCGAAATGCAAGTGCGGTCCGGTTACCCGGCCGGTCGCGCCGGCAATACCTATCTGCTGATTGGCGCTGATTGTTTGACCTTGGACAACGAGTATCTTCGAAAGGTGCATGTAAACAGAGAAAATGCCCATGCCATGATCAACGATGACCATATTGCCCTCAAGGCTGAACCTTCCCTTCAATGCGACAACGCCATTATTGACGGCCCGAACCGGTCGAAGACCCCGGTCAAGACGGAATTCTTTCGTCTGTATATCGATACCTCTGTGGATCGGAGCGAACTGCTCCGTCAACTGCAGCAGGCCGATAGGGACAGCGAGTGGCGAAACGAAGGGGCTGCCATGCATAAGATCCGTCCGAAGATTCACCGGTGACTGGAATGTCTGTCGGAACAGCGCAATCTCGACCTGGCGCTTCTTCGAAGGCGGCGCGTATGGATGCATCCGCCAGCGTTCGATAGGAAATTCCCCGGCCATTACATCGATCTGATAGCCGTCGACCAGATAACTTCCAGGCTCTTGCCCGACATCAATGCCGATATAGGCCCGGCCATGATTATCGAAGTAGTAGGTCCGATCGAATACCCGGACGGACTCTTCATTGCCGTTCCGCTGCAAAACGACCAGGCCGCCCTGCGATACGGAGAGCGGGACCGCACCAAGCTGCGAGCCCAATGCCAAGGCCAGGAGAAGTGTTTTCAAAGTGCGATTACAGTTGGGCTTGTTATACCACTTTGCGATGAGATTGAAAAACCGTTTCCGGCGGTTTTTCAATGCGGTGATATCGGGTGGACGCGCGGCATAGAGTATTATGATATGATATTTTATAATGAATCCATGGCAGAACTCAAAAAAGAGCTCGCGAACTTAAAGAAATTAGTCCAAAAACGGCCGATAAAAATGAAGCTCCCACCTCTTAGGACCCGCAACACCTTTTACGAGTCACTTTTCAATAACATGCTTGATGGGCTGGCTTACTGCCAGATGATTTTTGACGCGCAAGGAAAGCCGGTCGATTTTATTTATATAGAGGTCAGCAATAACTTCGAATCGTTGACGGGATTAAAAAATGTCATAGGAAAGCAGGTTACTGAAGTTATACCGGGGGTCAGCACGTCTAATCCGGAATTGCTTGAGATCTACGGCAGGGTTTCTTTGACCGGCAATCCGGAAACTTTTGAAACGTACGTCGAGCCGCTCTTAAGATGGTTTTTGGTTTCGGTCTATAGTCCGAGAAAGAAGTTCTTTGTGGCCGTATTTCACAATATTACCGACCAAAAACGAGCGGAGAAGGACCTGAAAGATGCTCTGAGGGCTGCCCGGAATGTCCTTGAGGACTTCAATGTTGAAAAAGCAAAAGTGGGGCTGGCCAGAGTAAAAGAGGAGGCGATTTTGCTTTCAGTTGGTGACGGGATCTTTGCCACTGATGAAGGGGGGCACATTACGCTTATGAACAAAACGGCCGAGAAGCTGCTTGGCCAGAAAAGTAAGGAAGTTGTGGGGAAAAATTTTTTTGACGTCATTCTTATAGAGAACGAGAAGGGGGAAACTGTCCCGCTGGAAAAACGCCCTGAAAGCATGGCTTTGACGAGCGGCACTACTACTACGACTACGGCCCATACTACTGCGGAGCCGGCCTACTATTATGTGCGGCAAGATAAAACAAAGTTTCCCGTGGCGATGACGGTAACTCCGGTTATTCTTGATGGAAAGATAATCGGCGCCATGACGGTCATTCGCGACATCACCCACGAAAAAGAGATCGATAAAGCAAAAAGTGAGTTCGTGTCACTTGCTTCACATCAGCTCAAAACCCCGCCGACCGCCATTAAGCTGCTCACGGAAAGAATGCTCTCCGGTAAAACCGGCGAACTGACGGAAAAGCAAAAAGAATACCTGAATGATATACGCTCTGAAAATCAACGCTCCATAGAGCTTGTAAGTGCTCTATTGGATGTATCGCGCATTGAAATGGGGGCATTTATTGTTCAGTCCGGTGAAAAAAATATCTGCACTGTTGTGCATGGTGTTCTTTATGAGCTGCAATCCGCCTTTGACAAAAAGCGGTTGAAGCTTGAAGAAGTATACCCTGAAGGGAATACCGTGGTGTCGATAGATGAACCGCTGTTCCGTATGGTCATAAGTAATCTGGTTATGAATGCGATGAACTACACTGACGATGGCGGCACGATACGTGTTGAATGCCGGAAGGTGGATAAAAAAGAAGCTCTCGGTGAGAAATTCCTGGAAGATAGTTCCTTTGTAGTTATTATCTCCGACACGGGCTGCGGAATCCCGAAACAGCAGCAGGATAGGCTGTTTACCAAATTCTTCAGAGCAGACAACGCGAGGGAGAAGCACTCGGACGGTACTGGCCTCGGCCTTTACATTGTTAAATCTATACTTGATAATTCCGGGGGCTCAATATGGTTCACTTCGGAGGTAAATAAAGGAAGTACATTCTACGTAGCCATTCCGATGACTGGAATGAAGGCAAAAGAACATGCTATGATATAAGCACTATGGCCGAAGATAAAAAGATAAAAATTTTGATCGTTGAGGACGAAGAAGTAATTTGTAAAGCATACGCGGATGAATTACGGGACGAGGGCTTTGCGGTCCTTACGGCAAAAAACGGCCAGATCGGCCTGGAGCTTGCGCTTCGTGAGAAACCGGATCTCATTTTGCTCGATATTCTGATGCCGGTGATGGATGGATTGACGATGATGGACCAGTTGCGTCAAAAAGATCTGTACGGAAAAAATGTCCCGATAATACTTCTGACCAACTTGTCCGCAAGCGAGGATGAGGTCATGAAGGCTGTTATAAAAAACGAGCCTGCATATTATTTGGTGAAGTCCGATTGGAATTTAAGCGGCGTAGTGGAGAAAATAAAAGAACGCCTCGCGGGAAAGGTATAAATCGGGTTCGATTCCCAAGAGTCAGAAATTAAAGCACCGACCAAGGGTCGGTGCTTTAATTTCTGGTGCCCTCAGCAGGAATCGAACCTGCATTTCAGCCTTCGGAGGGCTATGTCCTATCCGTTGAACGATGAGGGCAAATTATCACTGGTGCCCGGGGTGGGACTCGGACCCACATGCCTTGCGGCACACGATTTTAAGTCGTGCGTGTATACCATTCCACCACCCGGGCTTTATTGCTCGATTATAGCTTAATGAGAGGCTTTTCTCAAGAGATTTTACTTACGCTTGATAGCCCATTGAGTGGTCCGGGCCAGAGAATCGAACGTGCCCGCATCAGACCAGAATCCACGCACGAATTCCGCCTGGAGCTTACCGCGCCGGACATACGCGTTATTGACGTCGGTTATTTCAAGCTCACCGCGGGCTGAAGGTTTCAGTTTTCTGATGATCCTGAACACCTCGGCGTCGTACTGATACAGACCGGTCACCGCGTATTGGGTCGGCGGCTTGTCCGGTTTTTCTATGATCTTTGTGATTGTCCTGCCCTTGAGTTCGGGCACGCCGAACCGTTGAGGGTCCGGAACCTTTTTCAAGAATACGCGGGCGCCCTTTCGAAACGAACTGACGGCCCGCTTGAAGTTGTCTTCAAAGATATTGTCCCCCAGGATCACCGTGACCGGTCTCCTGTCCGCAAAGTCTTCGGCCAACAGTAATGCCTGGGCAATACCGCCGGCTTCATCCTGGACCCTATAGGTCAGCTTTACGCCATGATCCTTGCCCGAACCAAGGAACTCTATGAAATGGCCGGCATGCTCACGGCCCGAGACGATAAGGATCTCGGTAATGCCGCCCTTGATCAGGGTCTGGAGGGGATACGAGATCATCGGCCGGTCATAGACCGGGATGAGGTGCTTATTAGTTATTTGGGTAAGCGGGCGCAGACGGCTGCCGGTACCGCCGGCCAGAATGATTCCTTTCATGCTTATGTTCTATGCCATGCGTGGGATTTTTTCAACAAGGGCTTCCACCACCCGGGATTATCGGCATACCACAGGACCGTCTCTTTAAGTCCCCGGTCCCAGTCCGTTTTCGGCTTCCAGCCGAGCTCCTTTTTTATCTTGCTCGAGTCCAAGAGATACCGGGTATCATGGCCGGCCCGGTCAGGAACTATTTTCTTTAAACTGTGCGGTTTATTCAATATATCGAGGATGCTGTCGGCTATCTGGACAACGCTGCGCTCAAGACCGCTGCCGACATTGTAAGACTCTCCGATCCTGCCCCGGGTTAAAATGGCGTCGATGGCCCGGCAGTGATCCGAAACATGGATCCATTCCCGCTTATTATGTTTCGATGCAAACAGCGGCAAGGGCTGATTGAGAAGTGCTTTGATCGTAAATACCGGAATGATGTTCTCGGGGAATTGATGACTGCCGTAATTATTGCCGCAGTTGCTGATGGTCACCGGCATCCCGAATGTGTGGTAGTAGCCGTGAACGATATGTTCCGCGGCTGCTTTTGAAGCATTGTACGGCGTCCTGGGCCGCAGGGGAGAGGTCTCCTTGAATGCCGCCCTGCTGCGCAGCGGCAACTGGCCGTAGACCTCGCATGTTGAGATGTGGTGGAAACGTTCTACCTTGTTCTGCCGGGCCGCCTCAAGGAGAACGGCTACCCCCAAAGCATTGGTCCTGGCAAAATCGAGCGGCGAGACGACCGCTTTATTATTATTGGACTCCGCGGCAAAATTAACTACGGCTTAGATCCGGTGCTTTTTCATGATAGCCGCCATCGTCCCGTAATCGGATATGTCGGCTTTATAAAAGCGATACCTCTTGTCCCTTGCCGCTTCACGCACATTCTCCGGATTGGCGGCATAGTTAAGAATATCGACGTTAACAACGCTGATATTCTTATATTTCTTCAGGAGATACTTTATGAAATGGCTGCCGATGAATCCGCAGCCGCCGGTAACAAGAACTCTTTTATAGTTCATAAAATTTGCTTGCCGTGAACTGGAGGCCAGGAGGGGAATCGAACCCCTGAATAGAGGTTTTGCAGACCTCCGCCTTACCACTTGGCTACCTGGCCCTTCTTTGGGACAAACCTTTCAAAAAGGTTTGTCCGACGATTTCCGGACGAACTCGAAGCCGACCCTTACAAGCTCCTTGAAATCCGTTCTTCCTGATATATCTCCAGTATATCACCGACTTTTATATCTACGGCGGTCTTGGGATCAAGTATATCCACCCGGACACCGGTTTCAAATCCCTCATTCACTTCAGGCACATCTTCTTTACTCTGCTGAACCTGTCCGATCTTTGCGATCATGACGGACTTGCCGTCGCGGGTGACATCACAAAAAGCACCGCGAACGACCTTGCCCGAAGTGACGCGCCCGCCTACAACCTGAGCCCTCGCGTCTTTCTTGAATGTGGCCAATACCTTGATCTTGCCGAGAGGAATGTTCCGGACCTCCAGCGACAACAGGCTGCCCATTTCTTTTCTGATGTATTCGATCAGTTCGTAAATGACGTCAAATGTCGCCAGGCCGACGTGTTCTTTCTCGGCCAGCTTTCGGGCCGATGTCTCCACCGGAACGCGGAACCCGATAACATGTCCGCCACCGGCAATAGCCGTCTTCACATCGGCTTCGGAAACGGCTCCGATGTCATAACTGATGACCGTATAACCAACCTCGTCCGACTTGATCTGCTTCAGGGCAACGTCAATCGCTTCAAGCGAGCTCGACACATCAGTCTTGATGATAAGCTTGAGATATTTTTTATTGGGATCGAGCTCCGTCTGGCTCGTCCTCAAGAACGAGAAGAGGGGAGTAAGGTCTACGTTCTCGTTAGCAATGTTCTGGGCCTCATCTTTTGAGTGGGCGGTCCTGAATTCCCGGCCGATCTCCGGTCCGTTCGTCCATCCCGTTATGAGAACCGGCTGAGAAGGACGGGCCGCTGTCAGCGCCGTGCCGGTGAAATCCTCCATGGACTTTACCTTTCCGACGGTCGTACCGGCGATAATCCAGTCACCGACGGACAGAATGCCCTTCTGGACCAACGCTGTCGCCACGTAACCCCGTTGTTTATCCAGATTCGATTCAATGATGATACCTTCGGCGGGCAACGAGAGGTCTTCTTTAAGGTCTTCCAACTCTGCTACAAGAAGGACCATGTCCAGAAGTTCGGGAATATTGCGTTTTTCTTTGGCGGATACTTCAATAACCGGCACCGTACCGCCCCAATCCTCGACCAGCACGTCATTGCCGGCGAGGTCCTGCTTTACCTTCTGGACATTTGCTCCGGGTTTATCGATCTTGTTGAGCGCGACGACAAATGGGATGCCGGCTTCTTTAATTATCTTGATCGCCTCGGCGGTCTGGGGCTTGACGCTTTCATCGGCCGCAACAACGAGGATGGCCACATCGGCTACCTTGGCGCCCCGGGAACGGATAGCCGAAAATGCTTCGTGGCCGGGCGTATCAAGAAAGGTGATCATCTTGCCATTACTGACCACCTGATAGGCGCCGATGTGCTGGGTGATGCCGCCCGATTCCCCGCCCGCAACATTCGACTTCCGGATAACATCCAGCAGCGATGTCTTGCCATGGTCAACATGCCCGAGAACGACAACGATCGGGGGTCGGATTCCTACGCCTTGTTGTGGACTATTGTTGGCCATTTGTGCTTATCATTTTACCACGAAGGGGGGCCTAGGTCAAAGAAAAAAGCCCCCGCCGGGTGACTTTTTTGATGCTTATCGGTGGTGATGCTAAAGCTTGAGAAAGAAAACGGGGGCGCATGCCGCAAGCACGGCAACAATTTGAATCGTCAGAACCGTAAGCGCCTGCTTTGGTGCCTGCGGCACCCACCTGATCGCGAAGAATGCCATCATCAGTATTTCCAAAACCAACCAGATCTGAAAGATATGTGCGCCCGTTCCTTCATCGGCCTGATGGGCGGGGACACCGGACATTGCAATGCCGATGAGCATTACCGCCAGAATGGCAAGTGAAACCGCTATTGGAAACCAGGCGCTGGGTTTTTTCAGCAGTGAGTTCATATTGGCGGAGAGAGTGGGATTCGAACCCACGAAGCTCTTGCGAGCTTGGCGGTTTAGTAAACCGCTGCTTTCAACCACTCAGCCATCTCTCCGGACGAGATTATATCGACCCCCCGATTTCCATTGCAAGTGCGATGAGGGCAATATTCTTGATAATGTATTGGCCCTCGAGCGTTGGTATGAGTATTGTTTGCCAGATCATGTCCGGTAAACAAATCAGGGGCAGGAATGCGGTGATCATATGAAGGAAAAATAATACGAGGGCAACTCTGGTTAATTTAGGAAATAAGAACAGAATACCGATGAGGCACTCAAATATGGCAAAACTGATGTAAAACATCTGAAACGGGACAAATGAAATAGTGCGGTCAAATAATGCCCCTACAAGCGGACCGGCCGGACTGAAGCCGATCACCTTCAAAAAGCCGAACCAGAAGTAAATAATAAAGAGGGCGATCCGAGCGGCGAGAACAGAATTTTTTTTGAACCAATTAAGCAACATATCGGAAAGTATAGCATAAAGGTGACTACGGGAGGATTCTCTCGAACTTTCGCGATTGCCAGAGGCCGATTTTTATGATAAAATTTGCTTGAATTTGGAGGCGTGTCAGAGTGGTCTAATGTACCTCTTTGCTAAAGAGGTGTTCGGGTAAAACCGGACCGGAGGTTCGAATCCTCCCGCCTCCGCCCATACCATGAGGAACTATATTTTTGTTTCTTTGATCCTCGCTCTTCTGTCGGGCTTTGTTCAGCCGGCTATGGCACATATTATTAAAACTGACGGCACGATCAGCATTATGCTCCACACAAGTCCGGCCGATGACCCGATCATTACCCGTCCGGCCGACCTCCTCTTCTTCGTGACCGACGATACCGATGGGTTCACACTGGCCAGATGCGATTGCACCGTGACGATCGCGCTCCGGGGTCACGATCTGTTCAATGGACAACCCCAGCCCATCGAGGGGTTGAGCGTATATTCCTTTCATGTACCGTTTACTTTTCCCGAGACGGCAGTTTACGGCATTGCGGTCGTGGGAAACCCAAAAATCGCTAAGGCATTTCAGTCGTTCAAAGTCCAATATGATCTGCGGGTTGACCGGGAACCGCCCAGACCTCCGATTTTCAGTTACATAGAGACACCTACTGCCGGCGGCGTTGCGCTGGCAGTAGGTGTCTGCTTAACTGTGATATATTTTAGACGCAGAGCAATATAAACCATGAAACGAATTCTCATAATCTCCTGCCTCATTCTTGCGGCAATAACAGCTGCAGTTCAAACTGCGTTTGCTCATGTGGCCGTGCACCCCAATACCGCCGGCATCGGGACATTCCAGATCTTCAGCGTGAGCGTACCGGTTGAAAAAGAGGTGGCCACGGTCGGACTGCGCCTTTTGATCCCCTCCGGATTAGAGGAAGTTCTGCCGAACGTAAAACCTGGCTGGCACATCACTGTCAAGAAAAATGGCGATGCCGTCTCGGAGATCGACTGGACCGGAGGATACATTCCGCCGGACGAGCGCGATGACTTCGTGTTCGGCGCCCAGGTTCCTTCCCAACCGACGACATTGCAATGGAGGGCGTACCAGATCTACCAGGACGGCACGGTAGTATCGTGGGATCAGGATCCGAATAAATCTCAATCGGATGACGCCGTTAATGACTCCGGCCCATATTCAGAAACATCGGTTTTCAATGACCTGACGGCCGTCTCCTGGTGGAATGCTCATTCAACCGATCTCGCCATTGCACTGAGCCTGATTGCAATTCTCCTCTCAGGTTACGTACTATCCTGAAAAACGATCTCCTAACCTCTGGCGATCACCAGTGCGCTGACGGAGCATGCTCCCGAGGCTTTCAGGACTGCCGCACATTCATTGAGGGTGGCTCCGGTGGTGCATACATCGTCAATGAGCATGACTTTTCTTCCTCTTATCAAATTCGGGTCGATACATTGATACAACCCGCGGACATTCTCGATACGCCGGTTACGTTCAAGAATTTCGGCCTGATGGGTTTTGTGCCGAGTACATTCGAGTGCGTGGACAAGTTCAAGTTGATACGTGCCGGCAATGCTTTCTCCCAAAAGAGCCGCCTGATTGAACCCCCGCCATTGCTCCCTTACTATGTGGAGCGGTACCGGAACGAGCAGGGGATTATCCTGAATGAACGAGCGGCCTTTCTTTGCACGGTACAACAGATATTTTCGGGAGAGCCTATGGAGCGGTTCCACAAGGTCCCGGATGAACCCGTATTTCATTCTCCTGATGAGCATTGCGACGGCCGGATCGTTAAAATCGCTCACGACCATAAGCTGGTCAAGCTGATACCCGTCTTTGCATAAGATGCATGTCATGCCATCGGGCGATGGACGGCTGCAGCCGACGCATTCACCCTGCCCCTTTATCGGCAACCGGTTAAAACAGGGCCGACAGATATACTCCCGGTCCAGGTACCGCCTGCACGACAGGCACCGGTAGGGGAATAACAGCTCCAGAAACCATCCGAAGATTGTGTGGGGATAAGCCATATATTGAATAATATTGCTTATGCTATACTTAAATTAATGTGTCGGGTCAATAACTAGTTCGGATCATGGCATTGAATCTTTTCGCTCCAAAAAGCAAACTCGGTATCGATATCGGAACGGCATCAATCAAGATCGTAGAGCTCGAGAAGAAGAGCGGCCGTTTTGTCCTCGATAACTACGGTATCTTTGAGCTTAAGAACGTCAAAATTCCAACTTCGGTCGACCAAAGCATCCTCAAGCTGCCCGATGAAGAGATAATCTGGGGCATCAAGGAAGTTCTGAAGAGCTCGAAGATTAACGCCAAGGACGTCATTGCTTCGATCCCTTCCTTCTCGACATTCGCCACTGTCATCGAACTTCCGTATCTCTCGGAGCAAGAGCTGGCGAAGGCGATTCCCTTCGAAGCCCGGAAGTACGTGCCGATACCGCTGGACGAGGTCATCCTGGACTGGTCCATCATCGGAATCACAGGCACCGGACCGAAACCGACCGTGGAGGTGTTCCTGGCCGCGGTTCCGAAAGACGAAACCGTACGTTATCAGGGCATCATGAGCGGCGCGGGACTGAACCTCAAAGCACTTGAACTTGAGAACTCGGCATTGATACGAGGACTCTTGGGTAATGACCTCTCTACAACGGCAGTGATCAATATCGGCGGGCGCAGCACTTCGATCCTGATTGTCGATAAAGGGTACGAGCGGCTATCGCACAACTACGAAGTGGGCGGCTTTGAGATCACAAAATCCATCGCCCGCTCACTGAACGTGAGCCTTGAGAAGGCCGATGACCTTAAGAAACGCCTTGGACTAAAGGACCTGGACGAGAACATCATCAACCAGGCCATGCTTTCGTTGATCGACATGATGGCGTTCGAAACGAAAAAGACCATCTCATCCTACGAACAATCTAAAAATAAGCAGGTGGCCCGGGTGTTGCTTGTCGGCGGTATGGTCAATATGCCGAACTTCCTGAACTATTTTAAGGAAAAGCTCGGACGCGATGTTTTTCTCGGCAATGCGTTTGCCCGGGTAACGTACCCACCGGGACTTCAGCCGGTTATCCAGGAACTTTCAAGCACCTTCGCAGTCGCAGCCGGTTTGGCGATGCGGGACATCTAGTAACTACGCGGTCATTAATCGCTCTTAATCGCTTTCCGTCCGAAAAGGGGAGCGAGTGGGGCTCAAAATTATGGCGGAAGAAATGCAAGCTCCACAGGCGGCTCCGACAACACCAGTAGCACCCTCAGCCCCGCCGGCGGGCCAGATAGATCTCTCGGGCAATAAAGTAATGGCCGTCTTGGCATACCTGGGCATTCTTATTATTGTACCGTTCTTGACCGGGGCATCGAAGGATCCGTTCGTTAAGTTCCACATCAAGCAGGGATTGGCCCTTATTATCGTGGCCATCATCTGGGGTTTCGTGGCTTCTACGCTCGGAATTATTCTTGCCACACTTGGTCTCGGATTCTTGACCTTGCTCTTCTCTCTCGTATCTTTGGGTCTCTTTATTATTGATATCCTGGGTTTAGTGAATGCAGCCACCGGTAAGATGGCCCCTCTTCCTCTTATCGGAGGACTGGGCAGTAAGTTTACTTTCTGAAATAGTCATCTCCCGCACAACTCACCGCTTCATGAGGAAAAATTCTTTTCAGACTTTACTGTTGTTGCTTGCTTTGGCCTTGCCCTCAATAGGGCTGGCTGCAACCGCTCCCACAACGCCGGTGCTTCCTCCTTGTCCGGCAGAAGTATTGAAATATTATCCCGCCGGACAGATGGAGCAGCTCCTGGGACAACCCGTATACGCTACGGGTGTTTTCTCCGGAAGCAGTTCGGCCTCTGCGGGAATGTGCGTATTCCATGGAAGCACCACGCCGTATGCGGATGTCACCGGAAATATGGATAGTTACGTAGACCGATCAGCCGCTGACCTGATCTTCACAAATGGTTTTAACGGGATACAGAAAAGTTATCCCGGTGCATCATCTATATCAACGGGGGTTCAATGCGACCGGTACTATTCTGTGAAACAAGACAACGGCAGCGTGAGCATATTTGCCCAGAAGGGGACATATTTCTTTTTGATCGCGGCGTCCTCTGAAGCGAAGCTGACGGTGGCGGCTCTTGTAGGCGCAGCTGAATACGCCTGTGGTCAGGTGGCTGGTTCCCCGGCACAACTTTCAGCCAGTCCCTTAAATACCGGGGGTCCCGGTATCCAGCCCTATGCGGGAAGCACGAGTTCGACCGGTAATCTATCCGTCTATCTGATGCTTGGGTTGTTAATTCTTGCGGTCATTGTGCTCGTCCTGTGGCTCTTTATGCGCCACAAGAAGAACAGCGGCGGGATGCCGCCCGCTGCTCCGCCGGCCGGGCCTCAAGAACCACTGAGCGGCCCTCCGGTCAGTTAAGATAATATCAATGTTGATAACAAATGATGGCCGAGTCGTCTGGTTGAGATATAATGGAGGAGTAATCTTTATTTAATTCCTGATGGCAGACAAAGGGGGATTACAACTCCTTCCGGAGACCCGCAAGAGGATAGAGGTTAAAGTCCCGGGAGAAAATAGGATGGTCTATATCGGAAGCGCCCTACTGGTGCTGGTTTTGCTTGCATATGCCGGTCTCTATATGTACCGAAGCAGCCTTCAGGTCAGTATCAGCGATGCCGACAATCAGCTGGCGGCTCTGGAGAAACAGCGCAACAAAAAATCCGAAGCGGCCCTTCTGACGGTTTCAAAGCAAGTCGCGACCACTTCTCAGATACTAAGGAACCACACGGACTGGTCGATCGGTCTGTCGAAGATCGAAGCGGCAACGAAATCCAATGTACAGTTCAAGTCCTTCTCCGGCATCGTCAGTGACGGAAGTTTCCATATCCACGCCTGGACCGATAACTATGCGACGATCGCTCAGCAGATCGCAGCATATGTTGCCGACGATGCCGTGAAAGACATCAGTCTCGACAGCGTAACCTCACTGACCAGCGGCAAGCTTGATTTCAGTGCAAAAATAACTTTTGATCCGGCGAAGTTCGTCAAAAATTCCCAATGAACCAGGCCAAAATATATTTCGGAACAATATTGGTTGCTCTGGCCGGACTGCTATTCTGGGTCTTGGCCGTGCCGACCTACGATGAGATCGCGGATATGCGCGCGGCTTTAGCCGACCGCAGTGCCATTCTGGTGAACCGTGCCGCAACCATCGCCAAGATCAACGCCCTCTCAAAGCAGCTCGCCGACCGGGCGGCAGATCTCCAGCGGTTCTCGAATGTGCTGCCCGCCAAGCGAAGTGCGGCCGAACTGGTTTCAGCCCTTCAAGCGCTTGCCAGCCAGAATGGAGTGGTATTGAACACGCTGAATATGCCCGGAGGCCAGTCCCAGACCTCTGCGCCCTATTACAACCAGATCATGGATATGAACGTCTCCGGCTCCTATCCGGCATTCCGCTCGTTCTTGTCCGCCTTGAACCGTAATATCCGTATCATCGACATCCTGACCCTTGATGCCGCCCCGGTAGGCGGAAGCGACACCGTGATCAGCTTTCATATCAGAGCAAATGCTTATTTCTTAAAATAATGGCCAATCCAACCAGTAACGCAAAATTATTCGGATTCCTCATTGTTCTCGTCGGCATCGTCGGCGGATACCTTTATTACTCCCAGACCATCAAACCGAGCGAAGCGACCACGCCGCCGGCACCGGTCGCTGCTAATGACGACCTGAGGGCATTCCAGGACCTGAAGCTCGACTTCTCCATTCTCAACGATACCGTATATAAGTCTCTCAGCGTATTCGGAGAAGCGCCGGTCAATCCGGGGATTACCGGCAAGAAAGATCTTTTTGCTCCGTAATAATCCTTAATTCTTACTGATAGCCGCAAAGCACAGAAAAGCTTGTGCTTTCATTATTTATGCCTCAACAAATTCCGACAACCCTCGTTCAGGAGCTGATCAAGAGCAACTATATAACCGAGGAGCAGCTCGCCTCCCTCCAGGAGACCGTTAAAGCGGAGAATAAGGATCTCGGCCAGGTTCTGATCGAGCAGGGGATCATTTCTGATGAGGATCTGACAGAGCTCAAATCGAAACTATACCGTCTGCCGGTCTTCCACTTGGCTGATATCGACCTTGACCGGGAAGTTCTGCGGGAGATCTCGCAGGACGTGATGAACTTCTACAAGGTCACACCGTTCGCAAAAACTGAGGACACGCTCAAGGTGGGCATGATAAACCCCGAAGATGTTGAAGCCCTTGAGGCACTGAAATTCATCGCCTCCGGTAAGAGCCTGAAGCTTGAAAAGTACGTTCTCACCTATAAGGACTACGACTCTATCACGAAGAATTACAGCACCCTGTCCGGCGAAGTCGGCAAAGCCCTTAAATCACTGGGTGAAGAAATAGGAAAAAGGGAGGTAAAGGCGGCTCCGGGCCAGAGCCTTGAGGAGATCACTGCCGAAGCCCCGGTTACCAGGATCGTCGCGGTCATCATCCGCCATGCCGTAGATTCGCGGGCATCCGATATCCACATCGAGCCGTTCGAGGACCGGGTGCGCACAAGATTTCGTATCGATGGCGTCCTGACCACGGCCCTGACGCTTCCCAAAGACCTGCATTCCGCGGTCGTAACCCGCATTAAGATCCTTTCGGACCTGAAGATAGACGAGACACGGCTGGCTCAAGACGGACGTTTTTCCACCCGGCTCAATGACCGGAAGATCGATTTTCGCGTTTCGACATTCCCGACCAAGAACGGCGAGAAGGTAGTGATGCGTATCTTGGATCCCTTGAGCGGTAACATCGACTTGCCCCAACTCGGGCTGGACGGCCGTAATCTCGAGGTTGTGGAGCGGGGGATGGCCAAACCGTTCGGTTCCATCCTCATGACCGGTCCGACCGGTTCCGGTAAATCGACCACATTGGCCGGAATGCTGAAGCGCATGAACACCGAAGACATCAATATCGTAACCCTTGAAGACCCGATCGAGTACTTTGTGGACGGCGTGAACCAATCGCAAATACACGAGGAGATCGGCTATACGTTCGCTGACGGGTTGCGCCATATTTTACGGCAAGACCCTGATGTGATCATGGTCGGCGAGATTCGCGACAAGGAGACCGCGGGACTGGCGACCCAGGCCGCGTTGACCGGCCATGTTGTCATATCAACCCTACACACCAATGATGCTATCGGCGTCGTACCGCGTTTGGTCGATATGGACGTTGAAAGATACCTTATTCCCTCCACGCTCAATGTCGCTGCGGCCCAACGATTGCTCCGGCGCCTGTGCGAAACGTGCAAAGTTGAGACCAAGGCGAATACCGCCGAAGTGAAGATCATCGAAACTGCTCTCCTGGACATGCCGGCGACATATCAGAAGGAACTCCTGTCAAAGAACGGCTATACTATTTACAAACCCAACCTCGAGAATCCCTGCAAAGAGTGCGGAGGCAAGGCATTCAAGGGCCGGATCGGTATCTTTGAAACGATGGAGATGACGCCGGAGTTCGAAAAGATCATTCTGGGAACGATCTCGGAAACGGCTATGCGCGCCGAAGCAAGGCGCCAGGGAATGATCACGATGTATCAGGATGGAATTTTAAAAGTACTGCGTGGTGGTGTATCATTAGAAGAACTGCTTGAGGTCGCTCAAGCGGGAGATAGCGCATAAATCTATGGACGATCCCAAAAGATACTTGGACCAACTGCTCGCAACGGCGGCACAGAACTCTGCTTCGGATCTTCATCTTTCACCGGGGAACTATCCGACCCTCCGCGTTGACGGCAGGCTGATAGCGCTGACCAATGAGGAGATCCTCAGTAAAGAGTCCCTCGAAGGATTAATTTTCGCAATCCTGGGAGAAGAGCGCAAAGCCCGTTTTCTTTCCGAAAAAGAAGTGGATTTTTCAATAGAGACCGCAGGTGGCAACCGTTTTCGTGTGAATACTTATCAGACCAAAAGCGGTTATGCGGCCACCCTTCGCCTCATTCCCGATAAGGTCAGAAATCTGGAGGAGCTGAACTTGCCTCCGATCCTGAAGATATTTACGAAGCTGTCCCAGGGATTCGTATTGGTGGTCGGCCCGAACGGCCACGGTAAGTCAACGACATTGGCGGCGCTCGTAGATCTTATCAACCGTGAGCGGGGAGAGAAGATCATCACTATCGAGGACCCGATCGAATATCTGTTCTCGCCGGAAAAAAGCATCATCGACCAGCGCGAAGTCTATCAGGACACCCTGTCATTCAATAAAGCCCTCCGTTCCGCGTTCCGCGAGAATGTGAATGTGCTCATGATAGGGGAACTGCGCGATTACGAGACGATGAGCGCGGCGGTGTCGGCTGCAGAAACCGGCCACCTCGTATTCGCATCGCTTCATACCAATAGTGCGGCCCAGACCATCGAGCGCATTATCGACAGTTTCCCGCCGACCCAGCAGTCCCAGATCAGAAATCAACTGGCCAATACTATCTCCGGGGTAATATCCCAGCGTCTCATTCCGCGTATACAGGGAGGTCTCGTTCCCGCGGTTGAGGTCATGATCGCCACGGCCGCTGTACGAACATTGATCCGTGATAACCGGCCCCGACAGCTGGATCTGGTGATCGAGACCGGACAGGATATCGGTATGATCTCCCTGGACAGATCTCTGGCTGACCTGGTACGCCGAAAGGAGATCAGCATCGAGCGGGCTGAGTTCTACTCTGCAAATCCTCAAAGCTTACGTAACTACTGATGGAATTCAATTATCAAGCAAAAAATCAGGCGGGCGAGATCAGCGAGGGCACGATTGATGCCCCCAATGAGAACTCGGCGGTATCTATCCTCCACGACAAGGGTTTCGTAGTCCTTTCGCTTACGATCATCAAAAAGGACCTGTTCTCGGTTGATATTAATCAGGCATTCTCGCGCGTCAGTACAAAAGATATCGTCGTATTCACACGCCAGCTGTCAACGCTCATCGAAGCCGACATGCCCCTGGCCGAAGGGCTGCGCACCCTTGGCCAGCAGGTCGAGAAGGCGGCCCTGAGAAAGATCCTCATCGAGGTGGCTTCTGCGGTCGAGGGCGGTTCATCGCTGTCGGCGGCTCTGGCCGCCCATCCCCAGATGTTCGGATCGTTCTACATCAAGCTGGTCCAGGCCGGCGAAGTTTCCGGCAAACTCCAGAGCTCATTGATGTACCTGGCGGATTATCTTGAGCGAAGCCAGGGCATCACCTCAAAGATCACGGGGGCATTGGTCTATCCGGCCTTTGTTATTTCAGCAATGGTCGTGGTCACCTTCATCATGACCATCTACGTACTGCCGCAGCTATTGTCGGTGTTCAAAGACTCCGGCATCGCCTATGCGGATCTGCCGATCACGACGAGAATGCTTATCGTCACGACCAATTTTTTCAACGCTTACCTTTACTATATTCTCGCGCTGGTGATCGGCGGGATCGTTATTGCGGTCAGATTCATCCGTTCGCCGAACGGCAAGATTTGGCTCGATAACGCCATGATCAAGGCTCCTTCGGTAGGAATCGTGGTCAGGAATTTATATTTGGCCCGTATCTCTGAAAGTCTTTCCACTTTGATCAAATCGAGTATCCCCATCCTGGATGCCCTGCATATATCGGCCGAACTGGTCGGAAATGAAAATTACCATCAGATCCTGCTCGCGGCCGAGGATAATGTGCGGAGCGGCGGCAGCATCTCGGAGGTTATGGCGCGACATCAGGAAATGCCCCCGTTGTTCACCTCGATGGTTTCGATAGGGGAACGGACCGGCAAGCTCGATTATATGCTTGAGCATATCTCCAAATACTATAAGGCCGAATCTGAGAGCGCCATTAATAGCATCACCACATTGATCGAGCCGGTCCTCGTGCTGATCCTGGGGGCAGGGGTGGCCATTCTGGTATCAAGTATCCTGCTGCCGATCTACAGCTTAGTGGGTGGCAGTTAGACGGCCGGGGAACTCTGTTGATATCCTGGATTGTATTGATTGCGCGATACCCTTATAATTTAAACAAATCAGCTAAATAACTTCTTGGCGTTTGTTTTTGACTCGGTAGTCCTCCGGGGCACAAACTAAGGCCAGAACTACGCAAGCCGTGTCTATCAAAAACCATTTTAAGCTCTCTCGAGGTTTCACGTTGGTCGAATTGTTGGTTGTTATCGCCATTATCGGTGTCTTGGCCACTTTACTGCTCCTTCAGCTGGGAGTAGCCCGTCAGCGCGCCAGGGACGTCAGGCGTATCGCAGACGTGAACCAGCTCCGCACCGCCTCTGAGCTCTACTACGACGACAACGGAGGATATCCCGAAGCAGCCACCTACGACCAGGCTCTGCAGCCGCTGTTTGTTCCTAAGTATCTGGTCAACTGGCCGCAAGACCCCTTGAACAGTACCCCGTTCAAATATCATTATGCTTACAACGGTTCTCCCTCCCGTCACTACCAGGTATGGGCCGAGTTGGAAGGCTGGACTCAGGCCTTGGCCTCGGATGCCGACATCAACTCAGCTAATGGTTCACTCGCCGGCTGGCAGGGCGACCTTATCGATGGTGCCAAAGACGATAAAACCACCTCGTCCGGTCCAAACAGTAAGGGTGATTGTTCCACTGCCGCTACAAGCGCCGTCGAAGTCTGTGTCTATGACCAGGGTCAGCCCTAATCTGCCCCTCACAAAATCCCGCCTCCTCAAGAGGCGGGATTTTGTTTTATCCCTCCCCACGGCCCCGGTTGTAGTATAATGGCCATATGCCATCTTCCATTTCAACACTGTTCGCCTTCGTATTCGGGACCATATTCGGCAGCTTCCTGAACGTTCTATTATGGCGGCTCCCCGAGGGTAAAGGCATCGGCGGACGGTCGATGTGCCGTTCCTGCGGCCACACGCTGGCCTGGTACGATCTGGTTCCGATCGCAAGCTTCCTGATACTCTCCGGAAAATGCCGATACTGCCGTAAGCCCATAAGCCCCCGCTATCCCGTAGTTGAAGCCGTAACCGGCACCGTGCTGGCACTCTCGTTTGTATTTGCTCAGCCGCCGGCTGACCCGGGAACAATGATCGTGTCGATATATGTATTACTCGTCTTTATCAGCCTCTTCTTCTTCGACAGTTTATATATGATCCTGCCGGATGCGTTGGTCATTCCGGCCATCGGCATTGTCGGCTTATATGACCTGGTCTTTGTTGCCGACCCGCGGGCATTCTTTATTTCGGCATTACTTCTGGCCGGCTTTTTTGCTATACTGTATACGGTATCCCGCGGAAGATGGCTTGGTTTCGGTGATGTAAAATTTGCGGCATTGATCGGGCTCGTGTTCGGCTATCCGGTCGGGTTACTGGTAGTGGTACTCGGCATCTGGATCGGAGCCGCCATCGGAGTTGCGCTCCTTATCTCGGGCCGCGCGGGCAGGGGATACGCACTGCCGTTCGGAGCATTTCTGTCGGCTGCAGCGATATTTTTCACTATATTCCAGCATGAAGCTACCTATTTTCAACAATTTTTCAGATGAGCGGGGGTTCACCCTCGTAGAGATGACCGTAGTTATCGCCATCATCGGCATACTCAGTACCTCGATCATCCTCAATTTTTCAAGAACCCGGCTGGACCTCTCGCAAAGTGTCGGCGTATTCGAATCGAGTATCCGCATTGCACAGTCGGACTCCGTTTCAAGCTCCAAGTTTAACGGATATATCCCATGCGGCTACGGCATCCATTACATCGACCCGACGCATTGGGCGATGTATATCGGCCCTGACGCGTCAACTGCGGACTGCACATCCATAAACAGGAACTATCAGCCCGAGGAGGGTATGGTTCTCCTGGCCCCGCAGTCGTTCGGAGATACTCATGTCCGGTTCGGCGCCTCGTTCAGTGATTTCTATTTCGAACCGCCCGATCCGAAAACATACCTCGACAACGATGCTTCACTGAACCATGCCCCCATCGCCATTATTATCAGTGCCGGGACGACCTGCAGCGAAGGGTGTAAAACCGTCTATGTCTATTCTTCCGGAAAAATCGATGCACAATAGGGAGCGGGGATTCACTTTGGTCGAGACTCTTGTCTCAATGGCCGTATTGACCATGGGCATTATTCCGGCTTTGGCCCTGTCGAACAACGCGGTCAGCGTTGCATTCGTCATACGGGACGACCTCATAGCGGCAGGCCTCGCTCAAGAAGGGATCGAAGTCGTACAGGCCATCCGCGACGACAACTGGTTGAACAACCGGCCGTTCGATACTGGGTTGAGCGATGGCGACTACCAGCTCGAGTGGGACTCAACATCCCTGTCGACATTTTCGGGCGGCCCGCTGAAGGTCGATAACGGCCTGTATAACTATTCATCCGGTACGGCGAGTCCCTTCACGAGGGATATCATCATCACCAAGGTTAATGACGGGGAACTGAAGGTGGTCAGCCGGATAACGTGGCAGACCAGGACCAACGATGCTAAAACGACTTCGGCCGAAGAACATCTGTTCAACTGGAAATAACATGAACCAACTGCGACATAACAATCAATCGGGCTTCACTCTGGTGGAAGTGTTGATCACGTCATTTATTTTTTCGATAATCATGCTTTCAGTGAGCGGGCTGTTTATAAGCATCCTGGCCAATGAACGGCGGGCGTTCGCCGCGCAGGCTATCCAGGAAAACGGGTTATTCATCATGGAGCTGATGTCGCGCGAGATACGGGTCAGCCAAATACGGGCAGCCGACCAAAATCCTCCGGGAGATTCGCCGGGCTGCACTCTGACTTCGCTGACCATAGACCACCCGGTCAACGGCACGGTAACCTATTCGCTCAACGGCAGCACCGGCGTTCTCCAGCGGACGGCTGGAGGTTTTACTTCTGATCTGACCTCGTCTACGGTATCATTCTCACGATTGAACTTCTGCCTCCTGGGCTCGGATCCGACCGATCAAAAGCAGGTCCGGGTCGCTATTCTGGCATCAGTACGCAATAAGACCGGTAAGGATATCCTGACATTTAACCTGGAAACAGCGGTTACCTCGCGCAACCTGGAAAGTGAATTTACCCGATAATATGGCAACTCATCTCAATAAGCAGCGCGGTTCCGTCCTCATATTTACTGTTTTGATGTTGGGGAGTATTCTGGCCATATCCGTCACCTTGGCGGCGATATTTCTGCCGAAGATCAGGTCTATCACGAACGCCGGAAGCGGGTCGGTCGGGGCGATCTACGCCGCCGACAGTGCCCTGGAATGGTGTATCTATACCAACCGGGGAAACCCGCCTCTGCCCTCACCGCATATGGACAATGGCGCGACATATGACATCAGGCCGACCCCTCCGCCCGATTATTGCACCGCTCAGCCGATGAATGATCAGGTAATAGGGTCTTTCCAGGGTGTCAGCCGCTCCCTTTACATCCAAACTCCGGCAACACCGACTCCCACGCCTTAAGGTCGCTTACCTCAATCAT
The DNA here is from genome assembly GCA_023245235.1 of Candidatus Yanofskyibacteriota bacterium. GTDB lineage: Bacteria > Patescibacteriota > Minisyncoccia > 2-02-FULL-40-12 > GWA2-44-9 > JAHFKT01. The sequence goes on along the minus strand of JAHFKT010000003.1, from coordinate 26,585 downwards.
GACCAAAGCAGAAGCATTGCGGCGCGTCGAAAAACTACGCGCCCTTATTAATCACCACCGCTATCTCTACCACGTCCTCGATCGACAAGAACTGTCTGATGAAGCTTTGGATTCGCTGAAAAAAGAACTGTTCGACCTGGAACAGGAATATCCTGAACTGATCACGCCCGACTCTCCGACCCAGCGTGTTGCCGGAGAACCGTTGGAAGGATTTTCGAAAGTGGCCCACCCCGGCCGGATGATATCGCTCAATGATGCGTTCAATCCTCATGATCTTCGGGATTGGCGGGAACGCCTCGATAATTTTCTCGGACGGACCTATGACGGCAGCTACTATGCAGACCTTAAAATGGACGGGCTGGCCATCGAACTGCGATACGAAAAGGGGATACTGGTTCAGGCATCCACCCGGGGCAACGGTTTGATAGGGGAAGACGTAACTCAAAATATCCGGACCGTCGAAGCGGTGCCTCTTCAGCTGCGCGAAGAGGAGTTGGCAGTGCCCGAGACCCTGCTCGTGCGCGGTGAGGTGTTTTTGAACAAAAAGGAGTTCGCCCGCATCAATCGCGAATTGGAAAAGACGGGACAGAAAACATACGCTAATCCCCGCAACCTGGCGGCCGGAACTATCCGCCAACTCGATTCCAAGGTCACTGCCGGACGGAAGCTTTCTTTCTACGCATACAGTATCGTCGGCACTGACGGAGCATACGGCGATACGTTCGCTACTCACGATGCCGAATACAGCGCTTTGCGTCAGTGGGGGATCGGTACGAACCCGCACGGCACGGTCGCCGGATCAATTGATGATGTGTTGGCATTCCATGCTCAATGGGAACGGAAGCGGGATGCCCTGAACTACGAATTCGACGGCGTAGTTATTTCGGTGAACGATAATGATATATACCGGCGGGCCGGCGTGATCGGCAAATCGCCCCGGGGAGCTGTCGCTTTCAAGTTCTCGCCCCGCTCCGCCCAGACCATCGTCGAGGATATCCGGGTGCAGGTCGGCCGGACCGGCGTCCTGACGCCGGTAGCGCATCTCAAGCCGGTCCACATAGGCGGAACGACGGTCAGTCGGGCGACGCTTCATAACATGGATGAGATCGACCGGCTGGGAGTGAAGATCGGCGATACGGTCATTGTCGGCCGGGCCGGCGATGTTATTCCGGATATTCTTAAGGTATTATCCGAACTGCGGACCGGAAAAGAAAAGAGTTTTCATCTGCCGGTAAAATGCCCTGTCTGCGGTACCGCGATCAGAAAAGAGTCCGGGCAGGTGGCATCATACTGCCCGAACACCGATTGCCCGGCCCGACAGCGGGAGACGATATACCATTTCATCTCACGCAATGCTCTGAATATCGACGGGGTCGGTCCCAAGATCATTGACGCGCTCATGGACGCCGGCCTCGTACAAGACTATGCGGACCTGTTCACTCTGAAAGTCCAGGACATCCAGAATCTCGACCGCTTTGCCGAGGTATCCAGCAATAATGTGATCGAAGCGATCGCTCAGCGGAAAGAGGTGCCGTTATCCCGGTTCATCTATGCCCTCGGCATTATGCACGTGGGGGAGGAAACGGCCCGGGTCCTGGCCCAGCATTTTCATACTTTGGATGGTCTTGCCGAAGCGAGCCAAGAAGAACTGACTGCAGTTGAAGACGTGGGTCCGGTGGTTGCGGCCAGTATCGCGGAATGGTTCAGCCGCCCGTACCACAAAAAATTGCTCCGGAAGTTTCAGCACGCGGGCGTGAAGATTCTGCCCGAGAAGGGTGCCACAAAGGGCAAATTTTCAGGAAAAACGTTCGTCGTTACCGGCAGTCTTGATTCTATGAGCCGCGAAGAGGCCCACCAGAGGATCCGCTCCCTGGGCGGTAAGGCGGCCTCCTCGGTCAGTAAAGATACCTCCTATGTCGTTGCCGGGGCCGAACCTGGTTCAAAATACGACAAGGCAAAAAAACTTGGCGTGAAAGTCATCGACGAGAATGAATTTCTTGAGATGATCAGGTAGTCATGGTAATCTAATCTCATGTTAAGCGACAAAGAAGTAGCTCATATCGCCAAGTTAGCGAGAATCGAACTCAAGCCGGCTGAGAAAGACGGGCTCAAAAAGGATCTCTCCTCGATCTTGGATTACATCGGGAAGCTCAATGAAGCCGACACGAGCTCGGTCCAACCGCTGTATCAGACAACCGGGCTGGTCAATTCGACCCGGAGCGATGAACCTCGCAAGGAATTTCCCATGACCGAGAAGCTCAATGAGCTTCTCATCGGCCAAGCACCTGCCAAACATGACCACTTCATTAAAGTCAGGCCGGTACTCAATAAGAAATGATCCCCGAAAAGCTGACAATCAGATCGGCCAGAGAAGGCCTCGCACGAGGCGATTTTTCGGCGCCGGAACTCTTCGAACACTATAACAAAAGGATCCGCGCACAGAACGGCGAGTTGAATGCATTTCTTACTGTTTTCGATGCGCCCGAAGAATTCGATACGGAAGGAACCCTGGCCGGAGTGCCCTGCGCCATCAAAGACAATATGCTTATTGAAGGAACCCGCACGACGGCGGCATCGAAGATCCTGGATAATTACACAGCGGCCTATGATGCAACCGTCATCAAAAAGCTCCGTTCAGCCGGAGCTGTATTCCTGGGAAAGACGAACCTTGATGAGTTCGCGATGGGCACTTCGACCGAAAATTCGGCATTCGGACCGACCAGAAATCCTCTCGACACGGACCGCGTACCGGGCGGGTCTTCGGGCGGGTCGGCCGCCGCGATCGCCGCCGATCTGGCCGTATTCGCGCTCGGTTCCGATACCGGCGGTTCTATCCGCCAGCCGGCTGCGATGTGCGGGATCGTCGGATTGAAGCCCACCTACGGACGCATATCCCGCCATGGCCTTATTGCCATGGCTTCGTCGTTCGATCAGATCGGTCCGCTGACCAAGACGGTCTACGATGCCGCGCTCGTGCTCAATGAGCTCTGCGGGCATGATGTATTCGATTCAACGACCGTCGACCGGGAGATCCCTGATTTTACCGCCAACCTGGACCGGTCCATAAAGGGGTTAAGAGTTGGCGTACCGAAAGAATTTTTCAGAGCCGGACTGGCAAAAGAAGTAGAGGAGCGGATCAGGGCGACTATCAAAAAACTTGAAGACATGGGCTGCCAGGTCAGCGATATATCGCTCCCGAACTTTGAATACGCGCTGGCGGCGTATTACATCGCCGTACCGAGTGAAATTTCTGCGAACCTGGCCCGCTTCGACGGCATCCGCTACGGCCATTCCTCAAAGAAAGCGGCGACGCTTCTGGATACCTACCTGGAATCGCGCTCCGAAGGTTTCGGTCCGGAACCCAAGCGCCGCATCATGCTCGGCGCCTATGCGTTGTCGTCAGGATATTACGATGCGTATTATCTGAAAGCCCAGAAAGTACGCGCCCTAATTAAAAAAGATTTTGATGACGCATTTCAAAAAGTCGATGTCATCGTCGGCCCGACATCTCCCAATACCGCCTTCAAGATAGGGGAGAAGGCCTCCGACCCGCTTGCTCTCTACCTCGAGGATATCTACACGGTTCCGCTGAACTTGGCGGGATTGCCGGGTATCTCCATCCCGTGCGGAAACGGCGAGGATTCAGGAATGCCGGTCGGATTTCAAATAACCGGAAGATCATTTGATGAAGCTACGGTGCTGCGCGTAGCCCACCAACTCGAACAGATAACATGAACTTCATCACTCTTACCGTAACTCAAATGCTGGTCGCGTTCTACCATATGACCTCACTGAAGGTCGGCAATGTTGACCTTGCCCAGATCAGCCTTAATATCCAGGATTGGGTTTTGAGTTCGGAGACCGTATTCGTTCTGAAGATCATCGCCTTGGCCATAACGGTAGTGATGAGCGTCATTGCGGTCATACTGTTCAACAAAACCCACGAGATGAACCACACGCTGGCGGTACTTCAGAGCCCCGCGCCGTCCGAGCCGGCTGAGGGCGGACCGCTCCAGAACCGCTGGGAAGAGATCATGCGCCATGTTGATTCGATACGGGAAGCTGAATGGAAATTCGCCATCATTGAGGCCGACAAGCTGGTGGATGATCAGCTGAAGAACCACTTCCCCGGTGAGACGATGGGCGAGCGGCTCATGAACATCGACAAGACCAAACTCCTGTCCATCGACGGGCTCTGGGAGGCCCACAAGGTCCGCAACCGCCTGGCTCACGACATGAACTATTTCCTCCGCCATGCCGAGGCGCTCCGGGCGATACGTTTGTACGAACAGACGCTCAAAGAACTCGAGGTCATCAAATAAAAGAGCCCGCTCTAGCGGGCTTATCAGATCCTGGCGATCGCCGAGTTGCGGTATCGCTTGTCCATGGTCACATCTTCGACAATATCGATGAACGGCGGCAGGCTCACGCGGTCCTGTTCCTCGGTCAGCTCGATTTCCAGCAGAGAGAGCTTTTTTTCTCCGCTCGGAATTATGTTCGGACGGTGCGGACGCTGGAAGATATCGAGCTCAAAGTACTGATTCTTCCAGACGAAGCATATTCTGTTCTTCCGGACCGGGACATGGTCCTCGCTTCGCTGTTCCCGGAAGAGCGCGCTGAACTGCTGGGCGGTAATTATCCTCTCGACCTCGATACGCGACTTCGGGCCGATCTTTTTCTTCATGGTCCAGAAATACGTGAATGAACCGTTCTGGCCCCGTTCGCGGATGCGGCCGCCGTTCCTCAGATAGATCTGGTGGATGTCGATGGCCTGACAGTGGACCGGGAGTGATCCTAGGTCAGGGACACGGACAAGATATTTGTTCTCGATCTCGATCGGCTGCGGTACTCCCAGGATATGACAGACCGCTTCCAGGGTCCGCTGCTTCTTTTTTTCAAAATCAGTACTGTTATCGATGATCCGGAGATGGGGGTGGCCGTTCCAGGCGTTCATGGTGGCCGTATCGAGCCTCCGGGCCTGGTCAGGGGTTTCGCTCCGGGCGGTGTTATTGGCGAGCGTATAGAACTTTTTGGCCCCGTCCGCGGCAGTGACGAGATGAACTACACCTTCGTAACGTTCGTCCCGGGCAGTGACCTCGGTCAGCTTGAACCGCCGGAGTATTTTGACGAACTCGGCCCCGGCAATATAGGCCCTGCCGTCCATCAGTCCCCGGTCGCACAGCATGACCACTCTTTGTTCGGGCATCGCGAGCGCTCCGTTATAAAGGAGGTCTTCGCGCTCGATACTGCCCTTCAAAACAAGGTGCTGGAAGTCCGGACCGAGCTCTTTCGGTCCGATACCGGCATTAATGAGATCGGTCGCCATCTCGTTGACGAGGATGACCTTGAATCCGAAATCGGAGAGCCTCCGGGTGAGGTAGGCAAGAGTCGTTGTCTTGCCGGCACACGGCCCGCCGGTGATGACGATCTTCGATATTTTCTGGCGATGCATTGTTAAGCTACAAGTGCCGGAATTATACCGAATAAACGCAGAAAATCAATCCTTGGAGATCCTTGTTTCGAACCAGGCCACGGTGAGTTTGAGTCCTTTTTTGAAATCTACAGCCGGGCTATAACCGAACCGCTTCCGTGCCTTGGAGATATCGGCATGAGTGTGGAGCACGTCGCCGATACGGGGAGGCCTTTTTTGAAGTTCCAGCACGCGGCCTGAATACTGCTCGATCAGCTGTTTTACTTCTTTCAGGGTTGTCCGGCTTCCGCAGGCAACATTGAACATCTCTCCGCCGAGCGGTTTTTTCGAATTCATTGCCAGAATATTAGCCGCCACGACATTGTCCACGTAACAGAAGTCCCGCGACTGATTGCCGTTGCCTTCGATGAACGCCATTTTCTTTTTCGGAAAGTACAATGATTCGAGCCATGCCGATACGACGGTGGAGTAGGGTGAGTCACCATACTGGCCGGGTCCGAAAACATTAAAGTACCTGAGACATACGGTGTCGAGGCCGTAGAGTTCACTGAAAATTTTACAGAACGGCTCACCGGCTAACTTTTGGACCGCATATGGAGACTTCGGATCCGGGGCATTCTCAGATTCTTTGGTCGGCAGTTTCTTGGCGCCGCCGTAGACCGAAGATGACGAGGAATAGATGAACCGTTTCGCGCGATAGTCTTTGGCCTTGGTCAGAAGCTTCACGGTGCCGAGAATGTTGACTTCACTGGTATGGACCGGCTGCTCCACCGAATAGGAGACGCGGGGAAGCGCGGCAAAATGAAAGATATATTCCGGCCGGTGTTTGGAAAATATTTTGTTCAGAAGTTTGTCGTTCAGGATCGAGCCCTGATAGAACTTTATGGCCCTATCGAGCGCATCTTTTCTGCCGGTCGAAAAATCATCGATGCCGATGATCGCTGTTTTGGGAAACTTTCGCCTGAACTGACGGACGAAGTTACTGCCGATGAAGCCGGCGCAGCCGGTCACGAGAACTGCTCGGGGAGTGGAAATCATGTGGACCTGCGGGCGGTTGAAATAAACTGCTTTATTTCAACCACGAATTTTAGCTTGCGTCTATTGCGCCGGGCGCATAGCAAGCGTTAAGAAATTCGGAGAACATATCCTGCGAAGCAGGATCGTTCGATTACCCGGTATTAACTATTGTGGACCTGCGGGGAATCGAACCCCGACCCCATCCATGCCATGGATGTGTAATACCGTTTTACTACAGGCCCTTAAAAACCGCCCTAAATATACTGTATTTCCTCCTCTAATTCAATGCCGAAGCGTTGTTTGACGCGCCTCTTCAAAAGCTCCGTCAGCCGCCTGATATCCCGGGACGTGCCTCCGCCGGGATTGTATATGATGTTTCCATGATATGAAGCGACCCGTATCCCGCCCGACCGCATGCCGGGCGCGCCGGCCAGCTTCAACAGATATCCGGCCGGAACTTTGCCGCCCCGTATCTTTGCCGCATCTATCTTTGCCGTTAAGCGCTTCCTGTTGGCCGGCTTCAGATCAGCCAGAACGATGTTCTTAAAAAAGCTGCCGGGGCAATTGAGGAGGGGAGGGAACTTCTCATTCCGTATCGCGATAGTATCCGCCGATATTTTCCGGAGTTGTTTCGCTTCGCCTCTCCGGAATGAGAATTCGGCGGCGATGATGACCCAATCTTTCTTCCGCTTAAAGATACTGTCGCGGTATGAGAACAGGCACTGTTTGTTCGACAGCCACCGGAATTCCTTTCCGTCGAAGATTCTGACCCGTTTCAAGGTATCTTTTATTTCCTGGCCGTATGCGCCGGCGCAGCCGTATATCGCACCGCCGATCGTGCCGGGAATTCCGGCCATGTGCTCCATGCCCGCCAAGCCGAAACTATTTATTGTTCTGATGAACGTCAGAAGGTCATTGCCCGCACCGACCGTAGCGGTATTCTTTCTGACACCGAATGATCTGATAACATTTCTGATGACCAGTCCGGCAAAGCCATTGTCCGACGGCACGATATTCGAACCGGCGCCGATGAGCGTCCATTTGACCTTGAGCGTGCGGGCCGTCGCTATAGCTTCCGAAATCTCGGATTCCGATCCGGCGCTTATAAAATATTCCGCATTGCCCCCGACCTTGATGGTCGAAAGCTTCTTGAGAGAGTAGTTCCGCCTGATCTTCATTGGACTTGGAGGACCGCTCTGGCCCTGACGGCTTTGAGCTTCTTCATAATGCCCTCGTAACCCCGGTCTAGTTGCTGGCTGTTGTTAATGACGCTCTGACCCCGGGCAATAAGCGCAGCGATGACCAGGGCCATGCCGGCCCGGATATCGGGACTGACCAGGGTCGTGCCATGGAGCCGGCTCGGCCCGGTGACCAGGACACGGTGCGGGTCGCACAGAACCACTTGGGCGCCGAGCATATTAAGCTGGTCGGTAAAATACAGCCGTGACTCGAACATCTTCTCATGGAACAGGAACTGGCCGGAGCACTGGCTGGCCAGCACGATCATCACGCTCATCAGATCGGAAGGAAAGTTCGGCCACGGGTCATCATTCAGCGTCCGGATGCCGTCTTTGGTTTTGGGCCCGTCGACGACCGAATACAATTCTCCCGACCGCACGACTTTTTTGCCGAACTTCCTGAACGTATTGAATATCAGCTGATACTCCGCCGGGTCTTCAATGGCAACTTTGACCGCGCCGCCGGATACAGCTGACATGACCAAGGCGCTGCCGGCTTCCATGAAATCCTCGCTCACGCGATGACTGACCCGTTTGAATATCCTCGTACCGGTCATCTCAATGAGGTTCGTACCGAGGCCGGTGACCGTGACACCGGCTTGTTCCAATGCCCGACCGAGCCCGATAATGTGCGGCTCGCAGGCGGCATTCTTGATAATGGTCTTGAACGGCCGGGCCGAGGCCAGCATCAGCGCGTTCTCGGTGGCGGTCACGCTCGGCTCGGAAAGCCAGATCAATACCGGGCTTCTGCGATAGAGTTCTTTTTTCTTAAGTGTTATGGAACTGCCGGAAACTTTTGCGCCGAAGGCTTTGAACATTTCGAGGTGCGTATCGATGGGGCGTATACCGATCCTGTCACCGCCGGTTGCGGGAATGTTGACCGTGCCATTGATGAGCAGGGGGGCGATGAACAGTACGGAACCCCTGACCCTCGAGGAAAGCTCCAAAGAAAGTTCCCGCATCGGCTTTTTGGGCGATGAAAAACGTATGCTGCCGTTGTTCCGCCGGACCCTGACGCCCAGAGAACGTGCGATGTCGAGCATCACCCGAGTATCCTCGATATCCGGCACATTTGTCAGGGTCAGTCCCTTCCGAAAAAGGAGCGAGGCGGCGATGAGCGGTAATGCCTCGTTTTTGTTACCCGAAGGGCGCCAGATGCCTTTTAATTTTCTGCCGCCGTTGATGATGAGTTGAGCCATGAAACGTTTGAAAAATTAACACTAAAATGGTATTATGACAAGATAAATAGCCACTTAATAGCCCTCGTAGTTCAATGGATAGAACAGTCCCGTCCTAAGGGATAGATGTAGGTTCGATTCCTACTGAGGGCATAACCGGGTAATGCGACTACCAACCGAAGTACAATCCATTCTCCAAACCCTGAACAAAGGGGGCTTTGAGGCCCACGCGGTCGGCGGATGCGTCCGCGACCTGATGCTCGGCAAAACGCCCAAGGACTGGGACGTCACCACCAACGCCAAGCCCGAAGATATCCAGAAACTATTCCCGGAGAATTTCTACGAGAACAACTTCGGCACGGTCACGGTCAAGACCGGCTCCGAGGACCCGGGCCTGAAAGAAGTCCAGGTCACGCCGTATCGCATCGAGGCTAAGTATTCCGACAAGCGCCATCCGGACGAGATCCGTTTTGCCGATAAACTCGAGGACGACCTGTCGCGCCGGGACTTTACCGTGAACGCAATGGCAATGGACCCCGACGGAACAATAACCGACCTCTACGGCGGCGAAAATGACCTCAAAAAGAAACTTATCCGCACGGTCGGCAAACCGGAGGAACGCTTTGGCGAAGACGCTCTGCGCCTTCTGCGGGCGGTCCGCTTTGCCACGGTCCTGGGTTTTGATATCGAAAAAGGAACGCTGGCCGCCGTCAGGAAAAACTCAAAATGGCTGGCGGCCATCTCGAAAGAACGCATCCGGGATGAGTTCGTGAAGATCGTCGAGTCCGACAATGCCTACGAGGGCATGCTCCTTCTTGAAGAAACGGAGCTCATGGAACATATCGTTCCGGAACTGCGGGTCGGCATCGGCGTCAGTCAGAACCTCCACCACATCTATTCGGTCTGGGAGCATCTCGTTCGCGCGTTAAAATACACGGCCGAAAAAAATTATTCGCTGGCGGTGCGTCTGGCGGCGCTGTTCCATGACATCGGCAAGCCCCAGTCCAAGCGCGGAGAAGGGGAGCATTCAACGTTCTACGGCCACGAGGTCATCGGCGCCCGCATCACGGCCGGCATCATGGAACGCCTGCGCTTTTCCAAAGACCTGACCGAACAGGTCGTGAAGCTCGTGCGGTATCATATGTTCTTCTACAACGTCGGCGAGGTGACCGAGTCCTCGGTCCGGCGCCTCTTGGTCAATGTCGGACCGGATAACATTGAAGACCTGTTAAAGGTTCGCGAAGCCGACCGCATCGGCTCCGGCCGTCCCAAAGCCGTGCCCTACAAACTGCGGCACATGAAGTACATCATCGACAAGGTCTCCCACGACCCCATCTCGGTCAAAATGCTCAAGGTCAACGGCCAGGACGTGATGAAGGAATTGGGCATAAAACCTGGCCCGAAGATCGGTCTTATCTTAAGCACGCTCCTGGCCGAAGTACTGGACGAACCGGCCAAAAATGGGGTAGAATATCTGACCGGGAGGATACACGAACTGGACAAACTGACGGCCCAGGACCTGCAAAAAGCATTAGATGCTATCGAGAAAGCCCGAGAGGAAGAAGACAAGGAACGGATGGAAAAATTCTACGTTTAAAACTTAAAAAGGATTGGCCGTTGTGTCGGGCCGGAGTATGCCGGTAGTACATACGATTCGGGTTCGTAGGGACCGGGTTCGATTCCCGGCGGCCCGACACAGCGGCTAAACAGACGCATGAAAGTAGCAATTGTCGGTCACAACGAGGCGCGGGCCGTAGAGCTGGTTGAGAGATTGGGATTCCAGGTCGTACAAGACGCTCCTGAATTTGTGGTCAGCTTCGGCGGAGACGGCACGTTCATGAAAGCCGAGCATGCCTACCCCGGCATTCCCAAGATAGTCCTCAAAGACAGCGCCGTCTGCAAAGTATGCTCGGTACTGCCCAACGAAGAGGTGCTCAAAAAAGTAAAAGCCGGAAGCTATGACATCCGCACGCTCATCAAACTTGAAGGTTCGGCCAACGGCAAAACGATAACCGGGATGAACGACATTACGGTTCACAACGGCGATCCGCGCCACGCCATCCGCTACAATCTCTGGGCGGACGAACGGCAGCTCGGCGGAGTCGTCATCGGCGACGGCATCGTGGTCGCGACGCCATTCGGCTCGACCGCCTACTACCGGAGCATCACCGACAGTTCCTTTGAGACCGGTATCGGCCTAGCCTTCAACAACAGCACCGAGCAGTTCGACCATGTCGTGCTCGATGACGCTAAGGCCATCAGACTCCAGGTCGTCCGCGGGCCGGCCGTCGTCTATGCCGACAATCAGCAGGAGTTCTTCCAGCTGGGAGAAGGGGATACGGTGACTATTAAAAAGTCCGCTGACGTCGCCCGGTGGGTCATCGTCAAATAACATGAAAACACTATTTCACCGATTAAAAGACCTGGGCCTTCCGAAGGGCAAGTACGCCATCTTCGGCAGCGGGCCGCTGTTGGTGCGCGGGGTCATCCAGCCCCACGACCTTGATATCATCGTAACCAAGGATGTGTTCGAGGAAAGCCAGGAGCGGCCGGGCTGGATACTTAAAAAAGCGCCCAGCGGCAGTCCGTACCTGGATGCCGGTATTAAGATAGAGCTCTGGAGGGACTGGCGGCCCGGTATCTGGGACATCGGCAAGCTCATCCGTGAAGCGGAAACAATCGACGGCCTGCCATTCGTATCATTGGAAAGCGTGCTGGTCTGGAAGAAGCTCCACGGCCGGACCAAAGACCAGAAGCATATCAAGTTGATTAACGAATACCTAAAGAAGAAGGGCCTGTCGTAAAGTGGTATTATACGGCATTCGCATTGCCGGGTCGGGAGTTCGATTCTCCCCAGGTCCACACATGAATTTAAAAAATAATTCTAAAAAAAGACCCGCACTTCAATCTATACATTTTGTTATTAGCGAGTGCTGTGATTCAATCAAGGCTTTATCTGAAATGAATAATTGGGTATTAAAAATCAGAAAAATGAATGCCTCCGAAAGAGCGGGCCTTCCCATAACAGCTGAGACAGCAAGGGTTCTTCTTGAGCTTACTCGGGACCAACTTTGTGTTAGATTACAAAACTTATTTGATACAAGAAAAAATATTGATTCTTTAAAAAGAAATTACTATGGCCCAGCTATCGATCAGCTCGAGGGTCATTCTGTGGTTAAAAAAGCAAGAGCAGCTCGACATAATAATATAAGCCACGTAACAAGAGCTTATACTCCTTGGCCAACAATAGAGGAGATTTTAAACTCTGATTTAAAAGGTCGGCTGGAAAGTCTAAAAATCGGTTTATTTTTTCCTGAACCAATCCAAAATTCATAAAATATACTAATATTAAGGTTAACCAACTAACATAAATCATATGGACCCAGTAGTACATTTTGAGATACCGGCGGAAGATGTGGAACGGGCAAAGAAATTCTATGCCGATAACTTCGGCTGGAAGATGAACGTGATGTCGGGAGAGTATGGCAACTATGTCATCCTCCAGACGGGACCGACCGACGAGAAGGGGATGCCCGAGCGGCCGGCGTTCATCAATGGCGGCATGATGAAGCGGGGAACGATAAAGTCTCCGGTGCTCGTCATCGCGGTCGATGACTGCGATGCGGCCGTGGAAAAGGTCAAGAAATCCGGCGGCAAGCTCGTCGGAGAAATTCTCGATATTCCAATGGTGGGCCGCTACGCCTACGTTGAGGACTGCGAGGGCAACGTCATCGGTGTCATCAAACCCATCATGCCCGGTAATCCCGGACAAAAGTAAGCCGAAAACAGCCGCCGCAAGGCGGCTGTTTTTAGTTTTGGATCTGAGCTTATAACTTGATTGTCGGCAAGTGGGTCTCTTGTTAAAATGGAAGAGAATGGCTCACAGTAAAACGATCATCGCATGCCTCTTGGTGATAGCTCTCCTGAGCGGGTATTTGGTTTCGACGGCTCCTTCGGCGAATGCGGGCAGCGACTATGGCGCATCGAACTGGGCCGTCTACGCCCTCAAGGTCGCCGGCAAGGTGGCGGCCGCCATAGCCATCCAGCGGCTAACCAACCGGGTGCTCGATAAGGTCAGGAGCAGCGGTCCCGACGGCAAGGCCGGCTTCGTCCTGAACTGGGTGAACTTCGCAACGCAGGGCCAGTATACGGGTGAGGGCGTCTTCCGGGCCATGCTGTCGAGTTCCCACCTCTGCAGCTACTTCGCGAACGATATCAAAAAGGCTTTCGGCGTGTTGCCGGGCGCTTCGGTCAACCTGACCGGCCTGAATACCCGGACCAATTCGCTTCAGACATTCGGCCTCGGGACGAACTGCTCATTGCCTTCGGGTTTCACCATCGGCAAATACCAGCAGGACTTCGCCGGCAACGGCGGCTGGGATGCCTGGTCCCGGATGCTCCAGCCCCAGAACAACCCTTACGGCGCCGCGTTCCAATCGATCGACGAGATAACCAGACAACGGGCGCTGGCCCAATCGGCGGCAACCACGAAAGCCGTCGCGGGCGGCGGATTCCTCGGCTTCGGCGAAGGGGACTGCAAAGTCCGTGTCGGCACTCAATGTCTGGTCCCCGGCAACATCAAGACCCCCGGTTCTACGGTAGATAAGAATGTCGCGAATGCTTTTGACAGCGTGAACAAGTTTCTTGCCGCGTCGGACGACTCGGCCGCGAACGCGGCGATCACCGCGGTGACCACCATCGTCGTGAACCGATTTTTTGACCTGGCATTCGCCTCAGGCGGGGACACGAACGAGAGCACCTACTCGGTGCCTTCCCCCCAGAGAACGGGCGATTCGTATAAGGACGAGTTCTGCATGGCCGAAGATAACATCAGCCCCGAGGCCGGTTTCTGGGTCAAAACTAACTATCCGCAGGCCTGGTCCCAATTTCCGCTGGAGCACCAGAGCTGCAGCGGCCACACCAACCTGTTCGGCCATCATGATGACGCCTGCGGCAAGAGCTACTGTGAACAGGTCCGGGAGGAGTTCAGCAAGAACGAGTATCCCTACACCAGATGCACGGAATCGTGCGCGAACGCGCTGAAAGCCTCTCCGGCCGTAAGCCTGCCGGGGGCTACGTTCCAACCCTATCCTTTGCTGCCGTCGCCGACCGCAGAGGCGGGGGCGCCTCCGCCGGCGGATGCCGGCACTAAACACGGCAATCATCAGGCCGAAGTGGCAGCCGCAAAGGCAGAGCTGGTCGCCGCCGGTAAACAATTCCCCGAACCCGGGGCGGTCAATGAGTGCTTCAGGTTCGCAATTGTTCAACGCGCAGTTCAATTGATCGGTGGAGGGGCGGGATTCCTTGATAAACCGGGCGGTAATAATTGCGGCGGATTCGCCGTGGATATCATAGCTTTTTCTGACGGATATATTTACGACGTATTGGCCGGAACAGGGGACGGGAGCGAGCCAGCCTGGAATCCGACCGGATGCGGCCCTGCCGACGGTAACGGGACATGTCCGGACCGATATCGGGGACCCTAGACCATGCCAAAGCTTCTTTTGCGGTATAATTATTCGTAGCTCATGAAAGTACTAAATTTTTTTAAGAACATATCCCGGGCCAAAATATGGATCATCGCGATTCTGGTCTTCGCATTGGTGATCATGCCGACCCACTTCATTCGCGCCGATATATTTGGTCTCACCGACATTGCTACTTCGGCCATCGGCTACGTCATTTCGTATCTGTTCTGGGTGGTTTTCGCGATCATTCAAAACATCACCGCCTGGTTGGCCAAAGCATTTTCATACGCCGTCTACGTCCGAGCTTATGGCAATATCCCCGTCATAACTGAAACATGGAAGATCCTGCGCGATTTTTCGAACATGCTGTTCGTGATCGCATTGATATGGATGGCGTTCGCCACGATCTTCGATGTCTCGAAACAGCGGTTTCAGGACCTGATATTCCGGTTCCTGATCGTCGCGGTTCTGATAAACTTCAGTCTTGTCATCGGCGGTCTGGTTATCGACGGCTGCCAGGTCCTGACCAATGTCTTTCTGGCATCGATCGGCAATCCCGGCGAGCGGCTCGGCCAGTTCCTTAACCCGTCGATATTTCTTACGGCTCCCACCACCTCCACTGACCCCGGCTTTAAGACCATGGACATTCTATCGTCGGCCGGACTCTCCTTGGTGTTCGGAGTGATTCTGAGCGCTATCTTCATGTTCAGCCTGCTCGTTGCGACGGTGTTCGCATTTTTCAGAATATTCGTGATCTGGGCGCTGCTGATCGTCTCCCCCCTGGCCTGGATGGCGAATATCTTTTCCGGGACACAACATTGGTTTAAGAAATGGTGGGGTCTGTTCTTCGGCTGGAATCTATTTCTGCCGGTTTATCTCTTTTTCCTTTATCTGGGGTTGGTATTCTTGAGTAAGCGGGACATGATCATCAACGCGGTAGCAAACCAATACAGCAGCGAGAAGCTGATCTACGGCACCGGATCGTATACCTTCAATACGCTGTTCTTCTATCTCTTTTCCGCGTTTGTAATGGCCGGTGGTACCGCCGCTGCGGTAGCGGTTACTTCAAAGATGGGCAGCGGATTCCAGGGCGGCGTGGGCGTAGCCAAGAATTTCGTGAAACGACTACCCGGATTCAGTTCATACTATGCCGCTCAAGGTGCCGCCCAACAAAAACTCCAGGAGATCCAGAAACAGGGTCTCGGTCCCCAGGGTGGTTTGTTTAACCGCATCTACGGCGGAGAAGCGGCTACGCAGCGACAGCAGGCCGGCTGGGCCCAGCGCTTCGGGGTGCGGGGTGCGGAATTTAAGAACCAAAAAGATTTCGTTGCGAATATTAAGCAGAACTACGACAAGATCGAAGATGACTATAGCGCCGGTCGTCTTGACATCGCCACGATCAGACAGCGGGCCGACAGCTCCAATGCAACCAGCCCTCAGGGTTTCGCCTACCGCAAAAAGCTGGCTCAGCTCGGTGACGGTGATCCCAACCGGTTCAAGAGGACGCTCAGCGAATTGGAGAGTAATCCCTATGCGCTTCAGGACTTTATAAAGACTTCGAAAGAGGCCAAATTCGGTGGCAACAGACAGTTGCTTGATATTGCGCTCAATCATCAGTTCGGTAAGAACGGCTCTGATGTTCCGGTCCGTCGTGACTTACTTAACTATTTGAAAAGTGACCCCAAGCTGGCGGCGGGGATTAAGGACGTCGACCAGCTGGGCAATGCGGTACGTATTCTTGGCGGAAAGGAATCCCCGGAAGCCAAGAGCTTCCTTGGTGATATGGCCAAGGTCAGACCCGACCTGGTTTATACGTATCGCAAAGATAACGGCATGCTCGAACAGCCCGGGGAAGAAGCTACCGGCAAAAAATCCACCATGCCGACTCAGTACGGCGCTATTGCAGGCTCTCTTAATACTGAGCCCAAGAATATCGCCGCCATGCCCGATGACCTCTGGAAATCGGATGCCTTTAAGGCCGCCCTTAAAGAAAAGCTCTTTGGTTCAGTTATTCCGGGCTCACCCGTGCCATCAGCGAAAGCAAGTTGGGATCTTCGGAATAATCTTGAGCGGACCCTGATCGAACAGGGGGATACTGATAAGCTTGCGGTCCTCAATGAAGTGGCGCCGAGGGAGAAGTTCCAAAATCAAGCCCGGAACAGGCAGGGCGGGGGGCAGGGTGCGACCGCACAGGGCAATCCTCCTCAGGGGGGCAGGGGCCAGGGAACCGGAGGTCAGCGGCCGATCGGATTCGCCCCGGCGGGGCCGACAGCCAGCGTAAGTCCGGCTAATGTCCTGGACCTGAAGAACGGAGAGAATAACAGCTAACCGGTTATGAGATTTCAATTGCCACAATTCATCGAGACCGAGATCAATATCGTAGGTCCGTTCACTCTGAAGCAATTCCTTTGGATAGCGGCCGGGGGCACCATGCTTTTTCTTGATTTCAGCGTTCTGCGCCCGGTCGCAGCGGTCATCGTAGCCATCCCGATCGTCGCCATAGCCGGCGCGCTGGCATTCCTGAAGATCGATGATATGCCCCTGATAAACTACATCGCTATGGCGATGTCATTCATGTTCGGACCGAAGAAATACGTATTCAGAAAAGAAGAAGAGGGTTCGATAATTCCAAAACGCTGATGGCAAACGTATCCACAAAAGACCTGGTCGAGGTGGCGGATATCCAGGATACCGTCGTCCTCCTTAAGAACGGCTCCCTGAGGGCCGTGATCGAAGTGTCGTCGATCAATTTTGAACTGCGGTCAGAGCCGGAGCAGGTCGGCATTCTCCAGAACTTCCAGCGTTTTTTGAACTCGATCGATTTCCCGCTCCAGATCGTGGTCAGTTCCCGCCAGCTGAACATGGACGAATACCTGAAGCTCCTGGACACCGTCTCTGTCAATAATGAGAGCGAGCTTATGAAGATCCAGGCCGTCGAATACGCTAAGTTCATCAAAGAACTGCTCGAGCTGTCCCATATAATGTCTAAGAAATTCTATATTGTGCTTCCATTCTATATATACGAAAAACCCGAGAAGACCGGCCTTGTGCAGAGCTTCAAAAGCGTCTTAAGCCCGGCAGGGGTGGTAAGGAAGATAAACCAGGCCGAGATAGAAACATACCGGACCCAGCTCATGCAGCGGGCGGACCTGGTCCTTGACGGCCTGATCAGTCTGGGCCTGAAGGCGCGCCTGCTCGGCCAGGAAGAGCTGGTAAACTTATTTTTCAACTTATATAACCCCGGAGAGAGCACAAAGCTTCAGACTTCCGGAGAATTACGCCCATAACCATGCCCGAGGATACGACCACAACCCGGAACGCCGAAGAACTGCTTGCCCCGTCTGCACTGGCGGTATCGTCCAACTTTATTCAGCTCGGGCCTAAATACGCCCGAACGATATTTCTTGCGACCTATCCGCGGTACCTGAACACCAACTGGTTCTCGCCGATCATAAACCTCGACCGTGTGTTCGATGTCTCGATATTCGTACACCCGAAGAACACCGCCACCGTATTAAAGCAGCTCCGTGACCAGCTGGCCCGTCTGGAAGCCCAATCAATGGAAGAGTCGTCAAAGGGCAGGGTGCGCGACCCGGTCATCGAGACTGCGATCCAGGATATCGAGGTGCTCCGGGACAAGCTCCAGCAGGGAACTGATAAATTCTTCGAGCTCGGCGTTTATGTCACATTCTATGAGAACAGTCTGAAGGAACTTGACGACACCGAGGGTAAGATAAAAGGCCTCCTGGAGTATCAGCTGATATTCGCCAAAAGTGCGACCTTCCGGATGATGGACGGTTTCAATTCGACCCTCCCTATGGACGATGACCGGCTGAATATCCATACCTCCCTCAACACCGAGCCGATCTCTTCATTGTTCCCGTTCATCTCGTTCGACCTGACCTCGAACTCGGGTATCTTATACGGCATCAATACGCATAATAATTCATTGGTATTGTTTGACCGGTTCAATCTGGAAAATGCGAACGCAGTTGTATTCGGCAAGTCCGGCGGCGGTAAGAGTTATACCGTAAAGCTTGAGATACTCCGCAGTCTTATCTTCGGGACCCAAGTTCTGATCATCGACCCCGAAGATGAGTACAAATATCTCTCCGATACTGTCGGAGGATCAACCGTTAAGATCTCCATCAACTCTGATCAGCACATCAACCCGTTCGACCTGCCGATCCCGAAAGAAGGGGAGTCGTCGGCCGATGTATTCAAGTCCCACATCCTCGACCTGACCGGGCTGTTAAAACTGATCCTTGGCAACCTGACACCCGAGGAAGGGGCCGTTCTTGACGAGGCTCTCATCCAGACCTACGCGATAAAAGATATCACGCCCGATACTGATTTCACCAAGTTACCGCCTCCGGTCCTGTCTGACCTCCAAAATATCCTCGAGGGCCTCACCGGTGCGGAATCAATGGCCATCCGGCTGAAAAAATACACCCAGGGGACATTCTCAGGATTTCTGAATAAGCCGACCAATGTGCCGCTGAATAATCAGATGATCGTATTCAGTATCCGGGACATGGAGGAAGAGTTGCGTCCGATAGCCATGTATCTGATCTTGAATTTTATCTGGGTCACGATCAGGCGCACGCTCAAGAAGCGGGTTCTCATCGTTGACGAGGCCTGGTGGCTCATGAAATATGAGGTCGGCGCTAACTTCCTTTCCAATATCGCCAAGCGGGCCCGTAAATACTACGCCGGCCTGACAACGATCTCCCAGGACATTCCGGACTTTCTGGCAAGTCCTCAGGGTAAAACCATCCTCACCAACTCTTCGATCCAGATCCTGATGAAGCAATCTCCGGCTGCGATCGATATCGTCCAGCAGACGTTCAACCTGACGGATGCCGAGAAATTCTACCTCCTGGAGGCCCGGGTCGGATTCGGGTTATTCTTCCTCGGACAGAACCATATCGGTATCCGGGTGGTGGCGTCATATGCGGAGGACCAGATCATCACCTCCGATCCCCGCCAGATCGTCGAGATAGAGAAGGCGAAAGACGAGTGGGCTAAATTGCAGCAATAATATGGATGATGAATTGGAGATTAAAAATGAACTCGAGATCGAACGGGCCGCTGAGCGGATGGAAACTGAGGCCGGTCAGGAATCTCCTCCTCCGCAACAAAAGCGGATGGGCATACTGATATTCCTGATCTCTCTTTTTCTGATGTTACTCCAGACCGGAGTTGAGTGGCTGACCGCCGGTACTATCGGCTGGTTCGTCGGAGTTCTGATAAGCATCCTATTGTTTGTCATGCTCCGGCCATATACCAAATCCCTCAAGCGCGCAAAGTTTTTTATGAACTCCTCCCTGGTCATCGACGCCATCCCGGTCATTGACCTCATCCCCATTGATATCGTCGCGCTCGTATTTACGTTCGTAAAATCCCGGAGTAAACTGTTACAGAAAGTAGAGGGCCAGACCGCAGAATCGTCATAAAGATCCCGATGGACACCCGAAAACAACTAATTATCCTGATCGTCATCACCGCATCACTGGGTTCATTCCTTACCGGATATTTGCTTACTCATCCATCCGGACAAACGAGCGGCGCCGGCCAGCAGCAAGGAGCCCTGCTTTCCCGCTTCACCGGCATAAAACCCCCGGAAGGCTCCGCGGCGCCAGATGGCCTTTTTAAAATCTCCGCGGACGATTCGCTTTCCGCCACTAACGACGGCTCCAGCGACGGCGTCTTATACTACCATCGCGAGACCGGCTTTGTTTCGCGGATCAGTATAGCCGACCAAAAAAGCACACTTGTATCCGATGTCGGACTGCCTCATCTCATCGGAGTCATCTGGTCTCCCGATGTCAAAAAAGTGCTCGGACTCTATTCTTCGGCCAGCGGTACGCTATATAAATACTTTGATTATGAAACCCATAAAACCGCGGAGCTGGGCAGTGATATCGCCGCGGCGGCATTCTCTCCGGACAGTTCTTCCGTCGCACTGGCAAAGATATCCGGCGATGAGACTGACATTATTGTCGCCCGGCCGGACGGTAGCGATCCTCGGACAATTTTAAAGACCCGCCTCAGAGACCTTTCTCTATCCTGGCAATCGGATGAACTGCTGTCGCTCATGGCTGGCGTTTCGAGTACGGCCTCGACTCTTTATACCCTGGGTACGGACGGAGCCCTGGTTAAAATCCTGGACAGCATGCCCGATCTTAAGATACGCTGGTCGCCGGATGCAACGGAATTACTTTACTCGAGCACGGTCGACGATCGGCCGGGTCTTAGGATCCACGATATGATATCCGGAACGGACCAGGCCGTCGGGGTTATGGCTACGGCAGATCACTGTTCGTGGCATCTGGATGGCCGTTCCTTTGTCTGCGTGGCCGAAGAAAACGCCAGCTCCTCAATCGTCCGCGTCCTGGTGTCGGATCTGTCTTTAAAGACACTGGCCGCGGATCTCGTGTTCAGTCCGGACGATGTCTTTATCTCGCATCTGCAGGATTTCCTTGTACTGACCAATCGGGCCGACCATAGCATCTGGGCGGCTCCGCTCTCTCAATAACAAAAACGTCCACCCCACGGTGGACGTTTTTGTTATGGGTTATGGATTATGCGGTTTGACGATAATCCTTCGTTGAGGTTCCTGGCCGATGCTTTCTGTCACGATGTCAGGCATCGAGGCCAGCTCTGTATGAACAACCCGGCGTTCATACGCCGACATCGGTGCGAGAGCCTCGGCTTTTCGGGTGCTGCGGACTCTTGCTACCGCCTGATGGGCTAGCTCGATGACGTGAAGAGCCCGTGATTTCTTGTAGTCATTGACGTCTACCGCGATCATGTACCCGCTGGCACTTGAGTCTCTCAGGAACATCGCCCGGAGCACATGCTCGAGTGCTTGAAGATTCTGGCCGTTTTTGCCGATAAGAAAGCGGGCCTGGTCGGGAGTGCTCAAGGAGGCCTCCACGACATTCTTGCCTTCTTTCAGATCTTCCCGCATCTCAACCTGGCAATCAAGGTTCATGGCCCGGACGATCTTCTGTATAGCGCCTGCGATGGCGATTTTTTGGTCAGATGTGATGCTCATGATGTTCGGCGGAGATAAAGCTGTTCGACAATAGAAAATAAGGTTGTCGTTATCCAGTATAGTATCAGACCGGCCGGCAAATTCCAACCGATGATCACGATAAATACCGGAAAGAAGTAAAGCATCTGATTATTCAGGGCCGCCATTTCGGGGGCCGGAGGGCCGCCCAAACGCATATAGTTCATGCTCTGGCGGGCCTGGAAGAACTGGAGAAGGCCCGCCACAACGGCTAAATACCGGTTATGCGCGGTGATGGTAATGAGGCCGATGAATGTCGGGCTTATCGATACCGGGTTGTGGATGAACGGATATATCATCGCCAGACTCTGAGGATTCAGGCCGGCAATAAATGCCCGGTACAGAGCGATGAGGATCGGAAGTTGGATCAGCAACGGCAGACATCCGGCTATCGGGTTAACTCCGTGCTCTTTATACAACTTCATGATCTCCGCCCCTTGAGCCGTCTGATCATTTTTAAACTTCTCTTTTATGTCCTTGATCTTCGGATTAAGGGCGTTGAGCGCTTTTTGTGATCGCTGAGCTTTGAGCGAAAGGGGAGAGAAGGCGACACGGATTAATACCGTGAGGGCGATGATCGCAATGCCGAAATCATGCCCGGGAATCACGTCATACAGAAAAATGAGCAGGTTAAACAGCGGGGTATACAGAATTGTATTGAACAGATTTGCCATTATGGATAGTCGACGCCTCCGGAAGAAAGCGGATTACAACGCCAAACGCGGACGATTGATTTCCTCATGCCTTTTGCCAACCCGTGCCGCTTGATCGCGAGTTCGGCATATTCTGAACAGGGCGGGTAAAATTTGCATGTCGAGTAGGCGGCTACGGGAACCTGGGCCTGCCTGAGCCAGTTAGAGAACTTTTGATATATCCGTATTAGGAAGAGTGTAGTGTTCATAATATTCCCGACCGTTTTATGACCTCGGCAAGATCCTTGCGAAGCAGATCCGGGCTGTCGGCTTTTCTGGTGACCACCACCACCGTATCGTATGCCTGACGCCTAGGCAAGAGACCGGACTGAACTGTCGCGGTGAGGGCTCTCCTTATCCTGTTCCGTACAACGGCTTTTTTGGCGACCTTAGAGCTGACGACAAATCCGAACCGCGAGACATTCGACGGTGATTTTTTAAATTTAGCGAATAAAAAAGTGCCATTTACGGCCTTGCCCGTCTTGAAAACCGCCTCAAAGTCGCGCTTCTTCTTTAGCCGGTTGTTTTTAGGAAGTGCCACGGCAGAACTGCTAGACGGTAGTTCTTTTGCGACCCTTCTGTCTGCGCCGAGCTAACACGTCCCGGCCGGTCTTCGAGCTCATACGGGAAAGAAAGCCGTGCTTGCGCTTTCTTTTCTTCTTTTTGGGTCTCCACGTTGCGGCTAATATTCTCCTCATGGTGAGTGGCGTTACGGGGTTGGTATAGAGCCAATATATCGTTTCTTTTTGTTTTGGTCAATGCTTCTTTTTGCTGACCCCGGGCCTGCTTGGAATATTCGGGCCGGTTTTTCATCATCAGAAAACACTTCGGGGCCGGGGTCAATATTTACTATTTCCCTCGGCTTGTTATATAAGTTGTATCAGGCGTGATTCTGAAAAAGTTACGATGAGTTATGAACAGCATATCAACTGAATTCCGGCCGATCAGATCTACGATTCAGTATAATGGAGCCAGCTAAACGAACCGAACACCTATGACCAATGAAGAATTATGGAAGGCAGTGCTTGGTGAGATGGAGCTGACGCTTTCGCGGGCAAATTTCATCACCTGGTTTAAAAACACCTCCGTTGTCGCACGGGATAAGGGCTACATCGTGGTCAGCGTACCGAACGGGTTTATAAAAGAGTGGCTCGAAAACAAATTCAACAAGAAGATACTCCAGTCAATCCACAATCTCTCCCCCGAGATACGGGAGATCAAGTACTCAATAGGGAGACCCAAGCTTGAGTTCGCTAAACAGGACCTGTCTAAGATCATCCTGGACAGAGAGCTTGAAGAGAAGACCGAGATTCCGGTAGACCTCGATATCGATAAGCTCACCAACCTTAACAAGAGATACTCGTTCGACTCCTATGTTGTCGGCTCTGATAACGAACTGGCGAATGCGGCATGTCTGGCGGTGACAAAAAATATCGGGAAACTCTACAACCCGCTCTTTCTTTTCGGGGGCGTGGGTTTAGGGAAAACTCATCTGCTTCAGGCGGTGGGTAATAAGGTTTCCGAGAATAAAGAACGCAAGGTGCTCTACGTCCCAGCAGAGCGGTTCACTGCTAATATTGTTGAAGCGATCCGCAACAGAACAATAGAGGACCTTAAAAACCAATATGCCCGGCTGGACCTTTTGATCATCGACGATATTCAATTTATCGCCGGGAAAGAAAAAACCCAGGATATTATCTTCTCAACCTTCAATGAACTATACGGCAAGAACAAGCAGATCATTCTTTCATCCGACAGGCCTCCGGGAGCTATCCCCGCGCTTGAGGAGCGGCTCCGCTCCCGGTTCGAGGGCGGTATGATCGCCGACATTAAACCACCCGACTTCGAAACCCGGCTGGCTATCCTGAAGCAAAAACTGGCGGGCAAGAACGCCGAGCTCGGTGATGATGTCCTGGTATACATAGCAACTCATATCCAGAAGAATGTCCGGGAGCTTGAAGGGGCGCTGAACAGGGTCGTCGCGTTCAGTCAGATCTACAACAAGGTCCCCGACGTCAAAGAAGTAAAAAACATTCTCAACACGTACCTGAACGCGCCGTATCGAAAGACCTCACCGCAGTCGATCCTTAAGGCAGTGGCCGACTTTTACAACATTTCTGCGGCTGATCTTATCAAGCGCAGCAGAAAGAAAGAGATCGTCAGACCCCGGCAAATAGCCATGTTCCTTCTCCGGGATGAAACAAAGCTTTCGTTCCCTGAGATCGGTCAGAAACTCGGCGGCCGGGATCACTCGACCGTGATCCACGCCTGCGAGAAGATTAAAGCCGAGTCCGCGGTCAATGAACCCCTGAAACAGGAGTTGGTTTTGATAAAAGAGCGTGTTTACAATTCTTTTGATAAGTAGGGGTTTTTATGTGGATAATAAAATGAAAGTTGTCCGCGGGGGTGAGTTGTGCCGGGCTACCGATGTGTTTCCAGGAGACTTATTCACAGAAGCCTCCCGGCAGCGGGCCCGCAGTTTATCAAAGAAAAAGCCCGATTATGGGAACCTTAAAGAATTATCTCCACATACACACAGCGATAATAATAAAGATAACTTGATTATCTATTACTAATTATGAAAATAACTATCAACCAAAAAAATCTAAAGCAGGCGATAAATCTCACCGAGAAGGTAGTTGCGAGGAATACCGCGCTTCCGATCTTGAATAATATCCTCCTGAAAACAGAGAATGGGAGGCTTAAATTATCCGCTACAAATCTTGAGGTCGGAATCACTGCGCTGATCGGCGTAAAAATAGATGAGGTCGGGGAAGTCGCAGTTCCGGCTCGTATTTTTTCAGACTTTATATCAAACATTACTGACGAAAAGATAACCCTCACCACCAAAAACAATACCCTCACTATCAACTCAGAGCATTACAAGACTCAAATACTGGGGTTTGACCCGAAAGATTTCCCGATCATCCCTAAGATAAAAACTCCGGTAATTGCTACAATCCCCGCAAAGAACTTAAAGAAGGGACTTCTCACAGTACTTGATTCCGTCGCTGTTTCAGAAACCAGACCCGAGTTAGCCGGAGTATTTGTTCAGATTAAAAATAATCAGGCGACTCTAGCCTCGACCGATATATTCCGGCTCACGGAAACAGTAGTTCCGTTCAAGAACTCAGAATCGGTTTCTCTGATCTTACCGCGGAACACTATCACCGAATTGATCCGAATCTCAGGAGATCTGAGCGGAGAACTTCAGATAAAATACTCGGACAATCAGGTATCGTTCTCGAATGATGACTTTGAGCTGGTTTCCCGGGTGGTCGACGGCACATTCCCGGACTATAAAAAGGTCATTCCGGACAAATTTCTTTCCAGGGCTCTTATCAAAAAAGAAGAACTCGAAAAAAACATCAGACTGGCCGGCTTATTTTCCTCCCATATCTCTGATATCAAACTGATGTGCGGAGAGCAGAATCTGAAGATCGTAGCTAAAAATTCCGATAAAGGCGAGATAGAGACCGTGGTTCCGGCGGTATTAAAAAATGACCCTTTCGAGGTATCTCTTAACTATCACTATCTTCTTGACGGACTGAAGAACATGCCTACTGATGATGTGATAATTGAATTCACAGGCGCCGGGAGCCCCCTGGTAATTCGTCCGAGTAATGATCATAAGACGGTATATCTTATTATGCCTCTCAGAAGCTGATGTTCCGCGGTATCCAGGGAAGTCTTACGAAACGTAAGGAATCTCTTCAAAAAAATACAGATCAACAAAAAATACTCAACCGCGTAATGCGGGAATTTTTAATCAGTGTACTCGGTCCCGCGGGTTCCCGGGTTGATATTGAGGTGAGCCTTGACCACAAGAATCTGTTCATTAAGACGCAGAGTAAAACAGTAGCTAATGAAATTATCTTTCAAAGCAGGGCGCTGTATGACTTTCTAAGAAAGCATGAGGTCGTCTATGAGAAGGTGATCATCCGGTGATCACTGGGCCGAGTAGCCTATGAATAGATTTTGTACGGACCAATCCCAGTTCATAAACTGGGGATCCTGGGACGGGTCCTGCGGGAATTCTCCGGTCGGGTCGTCCCGGTTGACGTAGTACAGGATGTCATGGACTTGGCCGGAGAAACTGTCACTTGCCCGGTAGACGTAATTTCCATCAAGCATGATCTTTGAGGAGCTGACCGGGTTTGGTTTGGGGAACGGGTCGTTCGGAAGCGTCTGCAATGCTTTGACCATGAACTCGTTCCACATCGGTCCGGAGGCGCTTATGCCGGCGCCCTGCCGGGTCATTGAGGCATTATCGTTATTGCCGGTCCAGACGACAGTCGCAACATCCGGCGTAAAACCGACCACCCAAGCGTCCCGGTTATCCTGCGTCGTGCCGGTTTTTGCTGCGACCTCGTGGCCCGGAATATAGAGAGGACTGTTATAACCGAACTCGGCGGCGCGGGCTGTATTGTCTGATAGGACATTGTCCATGAGGCGGGCGATCTGGGGCGTTAAAACTCGTTGA
>JAHFKT010000017.1 GCA_023245235.1 Candidatus Yanofskyibacteriota bacterium | reverse complement strand
CGATACCGCCGTCCATGAGCACCCGCCCTGAGTACTCACCGAGAAGCCGCCGTTACCGCCCTGGTAGGAGAAGTTCTGGGGCGTCTGCTGCACAGCGTATGTGCAAGCCGGGGGCGTCGGTTCCGTGGGCGAGTGATGGAATCCATCCCTGTCCTTGTCGCAACCGCTTGCCCAGAGACTTGCCGCGGACAATAGAATCACCACGAGCAACTTCTTCACAGTCGCACCTCTTTCTTTTCTTTTCAAAGTCCTGTTTAATCCAGGGGTACTCTCGCAGAATGAAGGGTACACCTGAGGATGTCTTTATTATTCTACAAGATATTATGATTAATGTCAAATCTTGATAGCTATTGACGGGGACAAAATTGAATGATATAATCTCTCAATAAAAACAATCTAAATGATAAGCACAAAACTAACGTTCTCGAAGGGTTTAGAGATATCGGGCATCGGATTGGCCGTCCTTATTTTAATGTCTTCTTTGGCCACTCAAAGCCGTATCAATGCAGATGACGGCGTACTTCCGGTCTCCGTTGCCATCACCGCCTCACCCAGTACAATATGCAGCGGCCAATCCGCCCGCTTAAACTGGTCATCGACCGATGCCACCAGCATATCGATCGACCAGGGCATCGGAGGCGTTTTACCGTACGGAGATACATATGTTTCACCGACCTCCACGAGAACCTACACCATCACCGGCTCCAATTCTACCGGCGGCTATGCGACCGCATCAGCGACCGTATACGTCAGCGGTTTATGTTCAACTCCGACGCCGACTCCGACTCCTACACCTACGCTAACACCAACACCAACACCAACTCCGACTCTCGTATCAGCCGATATAAAATGTAATGGTGTTGATGGGCCATGTACTATTCCGTTTAATTCAGCTGTAAACATAGGCTGGACATCTCAGGGAGCGCTTGGTTGTTCAGTATCTCCTACGGGATGGTACGGCGTATCAGGGATAAGGCCTGATACGTTAACTTCTCAGCGTACATACGTATTAACGTGCATTAACGGAGATAGCTCCGCTTCTGATTCGGTAACCGTATTTGTCAATCAACCGACTCCAACACCGACCCCCACACCGGCACCGGTCACCGTTTATATCACCGCCTCGCCCGATACCATATGTATCGGTCAATCCACTTCTTTGTATTGGTCATCGACTAATGCTACCGGCATATATATCGACCAGGGCATCGGATCCGTCTCATCGCACTCTCCTTTAGGCGGCTATAGTGTTGCACCAACCCAAACTACGACTTATACCATCACCGGCTATAGCAATACTGATTCTGAAACGGCATCAGTGACCGTACATGTCAGCGGCTTATGCTATAGTCCGACACCGACCCCCACACCGCTCGAGCCCCACGTTTCCATTTCTGCAGACCCTTCCTCGATCTGTCGCGGTCAGTCCGCATATCTTTCATGGACGACAAATAACGTATCCCAGGCATACATTGACCAACTGGGCGCGGTGAATCTCTATTTCGGCAGTCAGACAGTGAGTCCTTATCAAACTACGACCTACACCATTACCGGAACCAATTCTTCCGGCGGCTATGCGACCGCATCAGCGAGAGTCCGCGTCAGCGATTCCTGCTATCCGACGCCTACTCCGACAAATTCATATTTGAACATTTCGAACTTGGTTCGCAATGTGTCTTCGGGCACGAGCGAGCGTAAATCGGTCAGTGCCAATAACAACGATACGGTCGAGCTTATAATTGAAGTATCCACGCCAAGCAACCAAACTGTGACCGATGTCCGGGTCAGCGATTCTTTGCCGTACGGCCTGACCTATGTCCAGGGCAGTACGACCGTGGACGGCAGCTATTGGAGCGACGGCATTACGAACGGGAGCATCAATCTCGGCTCGTTCTATGCCAATCGTCTTGCCACGATCCGATTCCGTGCAACCGTCAGCCAGACCTATTACAATAACAATTCCGCCCTAACAAACAGCGCATCGGCCACTGCCGATAACGCTTCAACGGTAACCGACAGTGCATCAGTGATCGTCACCGGTTCCGTACAGAACCAGACGCTGGGCATCCAAAAATTCGGCCGGGATGTTTCCAAGGGAGATACCGGCACCAGGGCCTCGTTTAATTCGAGTCCCGGCGATACGATCGAGTTCGATATTATTGTTACAGCGCCGGCAAATGCCGCACTCAATAATGTCGTCATTATTGATCCTATTCCTGCCGGTATGACATACAGTCAACATTCAACGACCGTGAACGGTAACACGGTATCCGACAGTATTGTTTCAAGCGGTATAAATATCGGTTCTATAAACGCCGGTCAGCAGGCGACTATCCGATTGTTCGCCGTTGTGAATGCTTCGGACCAACCCGGCCAGGTACTGACGAATGTCGCTAATGCCCGTGCAGATAATGTATCACCGGTAAATTCCGGCTCGGTTACTGTTACAATCCCCAATAACGGCGTAGTTCTCGGAGCACTTGATGTGAAGACCGGTCCGGCTGATATGACCTATGTCTTTGCCGGCCTCGGTTCATTATTGACCACCCTCATGTGGTACCACCGCAGAAAGCTCGGGCAACTGGTCCGTATCAGATAACTGAATTTCTCAATCAAAAGACCGCGCCGATGGCGCGGTCTTTTGATTTCCGGCCGGCCGAGTATAATAGAACTATGGACTATACATCTTTTGCGCCCGGCAGTTCGGCCAGTAACCAAAACCCGACCCCGCCGCTATTTCAAGCACCGCAGAAAACATTCACGTCGAAATTCATCGCCCTCATCATCGGCCTCTTTGTTCTGGGCGGGGTCGCCTATGCGGGTATCTGGTTCTGGCAGAACCAGCAAACGGCGCAGCAGGTAGCACCGACATTCACACCGCGCATATCAAGTCAACCATCGAATATTTACAACATTTCTTTAGGATTTCTAGTTCGTCTTCCCGATTCGCTTTCAGATTTAACTGAACAAGTGGTTAAACTGTCGGGTGATCAGGCCGTCAATTCAGTTGCACTTTCGACGACGCGGCTGGAGTCTGTCGGCTGTTCTTTGTCATCTGCTCCGCTTGGATATCTTACGTATGACAGTGACAAAGGTGGCGTAATCGTGGCTCACGCACGAGGTTCCGATGTTTATTATATTAAGCCTACTGTTCAATGCGGAGGAACTCTTCAGGATTGGTCCGGTTTGCAGGAAGCATTGAAAACCATTATTTCAGATTCTTGTGGTAAAGGAGAAACGTGTCCGGCAGGATTTATATGCAAGACGCCAGAGGGGTATTCTCAATCGGAGGCAACCTGTCAGAAAGTTTCTGCCGCTGATACCTCGACATGGAAAACTTACCGCAACGATCAGTATGGATTTTCTATTGCACTGCCCGACGGCTGGAAAGGATATACGGTTTTAAATAGCCAATGGGAGGGGCGCGATGTGGCGACGGGCAATGTTACTGCCCATGGGCCGATCGTCACCTTGCGTCATCCGCTATGGACTGCCACTGCGCCCCGCGAGGACATGCCCATTATGGTTTTCACTCCGGCTCAGTGGGAGCTTGTCCAACAGGAGAGTCTGGCTGTGGGTGCCGCGCCCATCCCGCCGAGCATTCTGGGGCAAAACTCAAAATACATCATAGCCCTACCGGCCCGGTATAACTTTGACTACAAAACCGGTTTTGAAGAAGTTGACCAATTGGTCCACGCTCTTAAGGCATACGAACCAACGGTTGCGGGTCAGTTCTGTGGTGGTATTGCCGGCATACAGTGTCCCTCGGGATATTCATGCAAACTCGAAGGTAATTATCCTGATGCCGGAGGGACATGTGAAGCGGCGGTAGGCGGTAAAGCCTGTACCCAAGATGCAAAAAAATGTTCCGATGGAAGCTATGTAGCCCGGACCGGACCGAACTGTGAATTTGCCGCTTGCCCGGGCGACGGTATTCTGGCCGGCCATGTGACGATCGGACCGAACTGTCCCGTTGAACAGGTCGGACATCCATGCACTCCGTCACCGGAGACCTATGCGGCCCACGAGTTTGTAGTGCTCAACGGAGCGCAAAAAGAGACAGCCCGTTTTTACGCGGGAGCCGATGGCAACTATAGCATTGCACTCTCGCCGGGTACGTATACGGTCACAACGGCAAAAACAGGTTTTGGTTATATGAGCAAGGACCTGCCAAGCACGATAGTTATCAAAAATGGCCAAACTGTCAGTCTCAATGTCAGTATCGATACCGGCATCAGATAAACTGTTGAAAAAATAAGGACTTAAACTACACTTATTAAGATATGCTCTTAAATCCTCTAGCAGCCAATCTATTCGCGAAAAAACACCCTAAATTAGGCAAATTTTTAGTTTGGTTTTTCGGTCTTTTTAATTTTGGCGACTATCGTACTCTTCTTGATCCAGGTAGGTCATAAATAGGCCTATTGACTGTGTATAGGCTTATTTGCTATACTAAGAGCACTGAAATATATGAGTAACTCCCGACAACAGATGCGAAAAAGCGGCTAAAAACCACAGCATTTTTGGTGCGCTGGTGAGGAGGCCGCTGGAGAGCGGTAATTTTTTTGAAAAAATTGGCGAGCGATGATTGTTCCCGGCCGGGGATAATCACTGACTGCCAATGGAATGAATCTTGAAAACTCAATAGTTAGTGGGTAAGAAGCATCTAAAATAATTGCATTAAGTTGTTAGTTAGTTAAGGAATCATTCATCAAGCGATTATTCATTAATAGAAGGGCGTACGGAGGATGCCTTGACACGAAGAGGCGATGAAGGACGTTGCGTGACTGCGAAAAGCTTCGGTGAGCCGTCTAGCAGGCTGTGACCCGGAGATATCCGAATGGGGAAACCCCATCGAGTAACCCTCGATGATTCCGCGCAAGCGGGAAGCGTACCTGGGGAAGTGAAACATCTCAGTACCCAGAGGAAAAGAAATAGAATAGATACCGTGAGTAGCGGCGAGCGAAAGCGGCGAAGCCTAAACCATTTTCTTATTATGCAAATAACGAGAGGGTGGGGTAATAGGGGTAGTACATTTGAATTTTAAACTTTGCGAAGACACATCATTCGTAGAGTTTAAACTTCATAAGAAGTTACAAATTCGAGAGGTAGCAGAACGGCCTTGGAACAGCCGACCACAGCGGGTGACAGTCCCGTATGCGAAACCGATCGAACTTCTGTATTATTTCCTGAGTAGCCCAGGATAAGACTGTCCGGGGTGAATTTGTCCATACTACTGGATAAGGCTAAATACTCTTCGTGATAGATAGTGAACCAGTACCGTGAGGGAAAGGTTAAAAGAACCCCGGCGAGGGGAGTGAAATAGAAACTGAAACCGTATGCCTACAAAGAGCCGGAGCCTGCCGTCGCAAGACGTCGGGTGACGGTGTGCCTATTGAAGAATGACCCAACGAGTTTACTTATACTGCACTCTAAGTCCCACTGGGACGGATGGACAGGGAAACCGAGTGTTAATAGCGCGTTTAAGAACTAGATACGTCCCGTCGATTCATCGACGGAGCGTATCTAATTCTTTATGCAGTACAGGTAAGACCCGAAGCCAGGCGAGCTAACCATGGCCAGGGTGAAGGTTGTCGAAAGACAACTGGAGGCCCGAACCGTTTGATCGCTCAATGTCATCGGATGAGCTGTGGTTGGAAGTGAAAAGCTTATCGAGCTTGGTAATAGCTGGTTCTCCCCGAAATGTCTTTAGGGACAGCGGTATGGAGTAGTAGAGGGGGTAGAGCACTGATTGGTTAGCCGTGCCCGCAAGGGTAGGCCTACCAGATAAACTCCGAATACCTCTATGAAATCTATGCCAGTGAGTACGCGAGGGCAAAGCTTCGTGTACGCAAGGGAAACAGCCCAGATCACAAATTAAGGTCCTTAAATCTATGCTCAGTGAAAAGGAAGTGTTTTGCCTTAGACAGGTAGGATGTTGGCTTAGAAGCAGCCATCATTTAAAAAGTGCGTAATAGCTTACTACTCGACGTGCCTTCGGGCACGAGGCAGAATGCGCCGAAAATGTATAGGGGCTAAGCATAGTACCGAAATTGTGGGTTCGGTGATTCCAAAAAGGAAAGTCATGGGAAGGTGCAGTCCATGTGCGAGTGGAGCAATATCTCGCGTGGATGGTCCCCGGAGCCGTAACTCCGGGATGGTGGGCAGCGCGCTGTCGCGTTTTGTCCACCCCTTCCCTCCAAGACCCAGGGATAGCCAAGAGGCTGAAGGCGCAGGCCTGCAAAGCCTGTTTTCGCCGGTTCGAATCCGGCTCCCTGGTACACCTTTCCGAATCGCACGCATCATGTGCGATTCGGGTCCTTTTTGGAATCACCGAGCGGTAGGGGAGCATTTCCATCTGCTGTGAAGGTGAACTGTGAAGTTTGCTGGAGCGATGGGAAGGGAGAATGTTGGGATGAGTAACCGCAAGTGATGTAAAAACCATCACCGCCGTAAGTCCAAGGTTTCCTCCGCGATGATAATCATCGGAGGGTTAGGCGTGCCTAAGTGTAAGATGGCTTTCGGGCCACCGATCATAATGGACAGCCAGTTAATATTCTGGCCCTCCAGTTTTGTTCGAAGGAGTGACGGAGTGTAGTAGGTTGAGCGTATAATCGGATTTAACGCGCATAGCGTGAGGGTAGGACATTGGCAAATCCGTGTCCGGCCGCAAGGCATATCCAAGCGTCGTGCAAATTGCCGCAAGGCGAAATTCAACTGAGCACGCTTCCAAGAAAAACTTCTAAGATCAACAAAACTGGAAACGTACCGCAAAACCGACACAGGTGGACTAGTATCAGTGTACTAAGGCGAACGGGTGATTATTGGCTAAGGAACTCGGCAAAAAAGCGGCCGTACCTTCGGTATAAGGCCTGCCGCGCGCAAGCGCGGCCGCAGCGAAAGAACCCCTGGCGACTGTTTATCAAAAACACAACTCCGTGCTAAGCCGCAAGGCGATGTATACGGGGTGACGCTTGTCCGGTGCCGGAACGTTAACGGTTGAACTGATTTGGAGCAATCTGGATTGGGAAAGCCCGAAGCGCCGGTGAACGACGGCAGTAACTATAACTGTCTAAAAGTAGCGAAATACCTTGTGGGGTAAGTTCCCACGCGCATGAATAGCGGAACGACTGGGGGACTGTCTCAGCCAATAGCCCGGTGAAAATGCAGTGTCGGTAAAGATGCCGACTACCCGCACCAAGACGGAAAGACCCCGGAAGCTTCACTGCAGCTTGGTATTGGTCTACGAGTTGTTATACGTAGCGTAGTGGGTAGGATTTGAAGCCGTGCTCTCGGGTACGGTGGATCCGCCAATGAAACACCCATTTTAACGATTTGTAGCTCTAACCGGTAGCACCCTCAAAGGGTGGAACCATAAAAGCTAAAAGTAAGCTCCTGGTAATGGAGTGATTTTAGATTTTATCGAAAGTAGGTTCCATTTTTTTAGGGTGTTATCGAGACAGTGCCTGGCGGGCAGTTTAAGTGGGGCACTTTTCTCCTAAAAAGTAATGGAGAAGTTCATAAAGGTTGGCTAGTTCCGGATGGACATCGGAACGATAGCGTAAAGGCATAAGCCAGCTTAACTGCAAGACGGATGTGTCGCGCAGATACGAAAGTAGGACTTAGTGAACCGATGCTACCTCGTAGGAGGGGCAAAGATCACCAGATAAAAGCTACTCCGGGGATAACAGGCTAGTACCGCCCGAGCGTTCACAGCGACGGCGGTGTTCGGCACCTCGATGTCGGCTCGCCCTATCCTGGGACTGAAGAAGGCCCCAAGGGTTTGGCTGTTCGCCAATTAAAAGGGTACGCGAGCTGGGTTCAAACCGTCGTGAGACAGGTTGGTCCATATCTGGTGCGGGCGTTGATATTTGAGGAGGGTTGTCCCTAGTACGAGAGGACCGGGATGAACGAACCTCTGGTCTACGAGCTGTCCTGCCAAGGGCACCGCTCGGTAGCTATGTTCGGTTCTGATAAGCGCTGAAAGCATATAAGCGCGAAGCAGGCTCCAAGATTAGATATCGTAGACTCCTCGCAGATTACGAGGTTGATAGGGCTCAGGTGTACGCACCGCGAGGTGCTCAGCCGAGAGCTACTAATTGTCATAATTTTTGAGTAGTCGCTTGAACAATGCGTCCTTAACGCGATGAACTCTACCCGCTAACTATATTTGTGAGCGAGGATGATCGAAAATTTTGGTTTCGATTCATCCGAACGATCAAAATATACGAAGTATTGAAGCAGTCAGAAACAAAAGCATTAGCTTGGTGGCTATGCTGAAGGTGTCCCACCTGATCCCATCCCGAACTCAGAAGTGAAATCCTTCAAGGCCCATGATAGTCGAGATCGCTCGGCGAAAGTAGGTAGCCGCCAGACTAATGCTTTTGTTTTACAAAAATTGGAAAGAGCCGTTCGCATAGAAACAGGCAAGGGCAGCGTAGCCCTTTTTGTTTTATTTTGATACGATATCGGATATGGAAGCGAGACGGCAAAAGCAACTCATTATAGGCGGTGCCTACGCTCTTATTGTAGCAGCCGTCGGATTCAGCGTGTATTGGACCCACTATCGTCCGACCTGTTCCGACGGGGTCATGAACGGCCGGGAAGACGGTATTGATTGCGGCGTGCTTGCCTGCGGTCAAGCCTGTCCGGCGCCGGTCCAGGCACTTGTTGTTAAAAGTGTCCAATTGGCCAAAACACCGGCCGGAGATTTCGATGCCGCCGTCGAACTGTATAATCCGAATCCCCAATACGGCGTATCGTTCGGTTCCTATGACCTGGTTGTCCGTGATACCGCCGGTAATAAGGTGGCCAGCAGGGGCGGTAATGAGTTCTACATGCTGCCGGGCCAGACCAAATACATGGCAGTGACCTCAGTGAGGAATATTCCCGACGATGCCGTTGCAAGTGCTGAGATCCGGAGCATTACGTGGGAAAAAGTTTCCGGAGATCCTGTCGTTAAGCTTACCGTAGTCCGCCAGGCGCTCACGTCGGGAGCCGGCCAGAGCTTCTTCGAGACAGTATTTGCGAATAATTCGGATTTTGATTTTGACAGTATCGATGTCGGCATTGTAGTATTCGATAACGCCGGGGACCTTATCACCACGAATACGACCAACTTTCAGACATTTCTTTCCCAAACCCAACGGTCGGTTAAGGTTTCATGGCCCTTCCCGATCCCGGCTGATGCACGGGTATATGTCGAGGTCGGAACGAACGTCTTTGATAACGCTAACTTCATAAAACGCAATGGCACTCAGGAAAAGTTTCAGCAGTATTTCTAGGCAATACTTTTCGGGTATCGACACTTCTTTATTTGCCACGGTCGTGGCAATTTGTTTGTTCAGCATCTTCAATCTCTACGGTATCGGAGGAAGCCAGAATCCGTTCTTTGTTAAGCAGGTCATATTTGTCGGTGCCGGTATCGTCCTGATGGCGGTATTTTCTTTCTTTAATTATCGCTATCTCAGAAACTATTCTTTAGTGGTATTCGTGTTCTATATTCTGGCGCTCCTACTCCTGACAATGCCGTTCTTTTTCCATTCCATCCGCGGCGTGAAATCCTGGATCGTTATCGGAGGTTTCACGTTTGAACCGGCGGAGCTCATGAAGCTTGTTCTGATCGTGCTGATGGCCAAATACTTCTCGCAACGGCATATACACATCAACAATTATCGCCATGTCGTCATATCGGGTATCTATTGCCTGATACCCGCCCTCATCACTCTGGTCCAGCCGGACTTGGGCTCGGCACTCATCATTATTTTCATCTGGTTCGGCATGCTCTTGGCTGCCGGGATCAACAAGCGCCACCTTTTTATACTGCTTATCATGGCCATGCTCGTCGGTTCGGTCGGTTGGATGTTCGTACTGAAGCCGTATCAGAAAATCAGGGTCGAATCATTTCTGAATCCGGCCGGCGATCCGCGGGGGAGCGGCTATAATCTCATCCAGTCCAAGATCGCGATCGGTTCCGGGTATATTCTGGGTAGCGGCTGGGGAAACGGTCAGCAGACGAAGAGCGGATTCCTCCCGGAGCCCTATAACGACTTTATCTTTGCGGCGACCGCCGATCAGTTCGGTTTATTGGGCATAGGAACACTTCTGGCCGCGTTACTGTTCGTAATTTCCCGCATACTGCTGATCGGAGAACGGGCATCAACCAACTTTGGCAAACTGTTTGCCCTGGGGTTGACCATCCTTATCGCCACCCATGCCCTCATCGGCGCGGCCGTGAACATCGGCCTGATGCCGGTGACCGGAATTCCTTTCCCGCTCATCAGCTACGGCGGGAGTAATTTGATATCATTGATGACCGGGCTCGGCATTCTTCAGAGCATCAAGCGCCATGGATAATATTTCTTTGCTCATTAATTTCAGGGCCGGTGCCGTAGCGGTGAAGCTGACCAGGAACGGGGAGGACCTGGACATGTTGATGGTGCCTCTTGACATTCATTTTGACACCATGTTGGTAACTTCTATTGACAAAATTTTAAAAAGGAATAGAATAGAACCATTGTCCATTTGCCTAGTTAAAGTAGGCGGCCGGGTTAACAAATCGAGCGTGGCGTACATGATGGCCCAAGCTATAGCCGCAGCCTTAAAAGCAAGTAAATAAGCCATAAATTGCAGGTTCTTGAATGCCGAGACCCGGTGTCGGTATCCAAGAATCTAACAATCCCGCCCCACATTGTCCCGCGCGTATTCCCAACAATAGAATATCTTTAACCGTCGCACACGACAGGAAAGGATCGCGTGTCTTTTTATCGCTTTTTAAGGGGCCGGGGTCGCGTAATTGTCTGATATAAGCTTGGGTATTTATCGCATGCCACGAAAAATATTTTCTAAATTCGATATCGACCAGATCGAGGCCCCGAACCTGGTTCAGGTTCAGCTCGATTCATATAAATGGTTCTGGGACGTCGGCTTCAAGGAACTCCTGAAGGAAGTTTCGCCGATCTCCGACTGGACTAATAAGGAATTAGAATTGAGCTTCCTCGATTATAAGCTCGAGGACCCGAAATACGATGAGCGGACCGCTGTCGAGAAAAATACCTCATACGAAGCACCCCTAAAGGTTAAGATCGGACTCAAGAATAAGAAGACCGGACAGTATCGGGAGCAGGAATTGTTCCTGTCGGACTTTCCTCTGATGACCCCCCGGGGAACCTTCGTGATCAATGGTGTTGAGCGTGTCGTCATCTCACAGCTGATCCGAAGCCCGGGCGCATTTTTCTCATTATCACGTTCAAGCCGCTACAAGCGGTTTTTCGGTGCCAAATTGATCCCATCCCGCGGTGCATGGCTCGAATTCGAGACCGAATACAACGGGGTCATTTCGGTCCGCATCGACCGCAAACGTAAGGTCGCCGCAACCGCACTCTTACGGGCACTCGGGCTTTCAAAAGATGAAGATATTAAAAAGACGTTTGCCGATGTTGATACCGATCCGAACATGAAATACATGCTGGCGACCATCCTGCAGGACCCGTCATCGAACGAAGACGAAGGGTTTATCGAGCTCTACAAGCGTGTCCGCCCGGGCGATCCGGCCACTCCGGATAATGCCAAGCAGATGATCCAGAACCTTTTCACGAACCAGTCCCGGTATGATCTTTCCAAGGTCGGCCGATTCCGCATGAACAAACGGTTCAATCAGGAACTTGATTATGAGGACTCGAAGAACCGGGTCCTGCGTCTGGAAGACGTGGTGCTGCTTCTAAAGGAGATAATCCGATTGAACAACGATCCCTCCGCTGAACCCGATAATATTGATCATTTGGGCAACCGCCGCGTGAAAACGCTCGGGGAGCTTTTACAGGACCGGCTCCGCATCGCCTTTGCCCGTATGGAGCGCATTATTAAGGATCGTATGTCCACTTCGGATGTGGCCATGGTGTTGCCGTCACAGCTCATCAATGCCCGGCCGTTCGTCGCCGCACTGAAAGAGTTCTTTGCTTCCGGCCAGCTGTCACAGTTCATGGACCAGGAAAATCCGCTCTCGGAGCTCGAACACAAACGACGCCTGTCCGCACTCGGGCCCGGCGGTCTGACCCGTGAACGCGCCAGTTTCGATGTTCGCGACGTGCATCCGTCCCACTACGGTCGGATTTGTCCGATCGCGACTTCAGAAGGCGCCAACATCGGATTGGTCAGTCATTTGGCGATGTACTCCAAGATCTCTCCGCTCGGATTTATTCTGACCCCATATTTGAAGGTGACGAAAGGGAAGATAACATCCGAATTGCAGTATATGGATGCCACCGAGGAAGAGCGCTACATCATCGCCCAGGCTGGCCTCGTAACAGATGCCAACGGAAAGATCACCGGCGAGAAAGTTCCGGCCCGCGTGAAAGGCGAGCCCGGTACGGCAGCGCCGGAGGAGTTAGATTATATCGACGTTTCGCCGAGACAGCAGTTCTCGGTAGCCACTTCTCTGATCCCGTTCCTCGAACATGATGATGCTAACCGTGCGCTCATGGGTACGAACATGCAACGCCAAGCGGTACCGTTGATCGATCCGGAAGCTCCGTATGTCGGTACGGGTTTGGAAGAGAAGGTTGCCCGTGACTCGGGTATGGTCATTATTGCCCCGGAAGCGGGTACGATAACCAAGATCGATTCCGGCCACATCATCCTCGAAACCGATAAGGGTAAAGAATACGATTTTAAACTTCTTAAATTCAAACGCTCCAATAAATTTACGAGCTTGAACCAGCGTCCCATCGTGCAGAAGGGCGATAAGGTCAAAAAGAACCAGATCCTGGCCGACGGCCCCTCTACGCAGGGCGGTGAACTGGCGCTGGGCAAGAATCTTCTGGTGGCCTATATGTCGTTCGAGGGATTGAATTTCGAAGACGCCATCATTATCTCTCAAAAGTTAGTAAAGGAAGATATACTTTCCTCGATCCATGTGGTTGATTACGCTGTTGATGTCCGCGAGACGAAACTCGGTCCTGAACTGACGACATATGATATTCCGAACGTCGCAATGGAACGATTGAACGATCTTGATCCTGAGGGCGTGGTCCGCGTCGGGGCTGAGGTTCATTCTCAGGACATTTTGGTCGGTAAGATCTCTCCGAAAGGCGAATCGGACCTGACCGCGGAAGAACGCTTGCTCCGTGCCATCTTCGGTGAAAAGTCGCGCGATGTAAAAGATACTTCGCTCAGATTGGATTACGGCAAACAGGGCCGCGTGGTCGGCATTAAGACGTTCTCCCGGGAAGAGGGCGACAAGCTCGACGTCGGCGTTATTAAACGCATAGAGGTTTCTGTTGCTCAACTTCGTAAGATCCAAGTCGGCGATAAACTCGCCGGCCGTCACGGTAACAAGGGCGTCATCTCGGTCATCTTGCCCGAAGAAGATATGCCGTTCCTGGCCGATGGCACGCCGGTTGATATCGTACTCTCTCCGCTCGGCATTATTTCCCGTATGAACATCGGCCAGATCCTGGAATCCCACCTCGGTATCGCCGCAAAGAAACTCGGCTATAAAGCCGCAACGCCGGCCATGGCCGGACCGTCGGAGGAGGACATCATGGCGGAACTCAAAAAGGCCGGATTTCCGATCGATGGACGCATGCAACTCTATGACGGCAAGACCGGATTGCCCTATGCCAAACCGTCCCATGTCGGCATGACCTATTTCATGAAGCTGATCCATATGGTTGAAGACAAGCTCCATATGCGTTCGATCGGACCGTACTCGCTCATTACCCAGCAGCCGTTGGGCGGTAAGGCGCAGTTCGGCGGCCAGCGGTTCGGAGAGATGGAAGTATGGGCCCTGGAAGGCTACGGAGCCGCATATACGTTGCAGGAAATGCTGACCATTAAGTCCGACGATGTTCTGGGCCGTGCAAAGACATACGAATCGATCGTGAACGGAGAAGAGATCAAAGCGCCGCATCTGCCGGAATCATTCAAAGTATTGCTGTCCGAGATAAAAGGCCTTGCCCTGAATGTTGAATTAATCGAAAAATAATATGGACCTTGCTTCAATAAAACTGAAGATCGCATCCCCGGAGGATATTTTGTCGTGGTCATACGGCGAGGTGACAAAACCGGAGACGATCAACTACCGAACCCAGAAACCTGAACGCGAGGGCCTCTTCTCCGAGGCTATCTTCGGTCCGACCAAAGACTGGGAATGTTACTGCGGCAAATATAAGCGCATCCGGTATAAGGGCATAATCTGCGACCGCTGCGGTGTTGAGGTCACACGCTCGATCGTCCGGCGTGAACGCATGGGCCATATCAAACTGGCGGCTCCGGTCGCGCATATTTGGTTCCTCCGGGGCGTACCGTCGAAAGTGGCTACGATCCTGGGCGTTTCATTGCCCGAGCTTGAAAAAGTAGTCTATTTCGCAAGCTACATCGTAACAAAGGTAAATGAAGACCTGAAAGCCGAGGCGATGAAGCGTATTGAGAGCGAGTTCAAGTCAAAGATCAAGAATGTGAAGAATGCCGCGGGGGAGGAGAACCTCAAAGAGCTCAAGGACCGTGAGAAAAACAACCTCCGCAATATGCAGAAATATCAGATCATTTCGGAGCTTGATTTCCGGGATCTGTCCTTGAAATACGGAGAAGTGTTCGAGGCCGGCATCGGCGCTGAAGCCATCAAGCGTCTTCTGGAAGAGCTGAACTTTGACAGTCTGATGCTCGAGATCGAAAGCGAGCTTAAGAATGAGACTAATCCGCTCGAATACCGCAAACTGTCCCGCCGCATGCGGTTCATCAAAGGTATGTCCCGGGCCGGTATCCGCCCGGAATGGATGGTTATTTCCATCCTTCCGGTTATTCCGCCGGCATTGCGTCCGATGGTACCCCTGGACGGCGGCCGTTATGCCACTTCCGACCTGAACGATCTTTATCGGCGTGTTATAAACCGCAATAACCGCTTAAAGCACCTGCTCGAGCTGAAGGCGCCGGAGGTTATCACCAAGAACGAAAAGCGAATGCTGCAGGAAGCTGTTGAC